>CALPLN020000097.1 GCA_943324415.2 Sediminibacterium ginsengisoli
AAATCCATATTTAAATTTATTGGTACAATCAGGTTATTACGATGGTGCTTGTGATTATTTTAATGCGAAGTACAATATGTGGCAGATGGATCCTGCAGGAAAAATCCAAGACAGAATGTTCTGGGAAGGATACCGCAGTGGACATATGATGTATTTGAGAAAAGAAGATTTATCTACCAGCAATGATCATCTAAGAACTTTTATCAAAAACAGTATTCCTAAAGAAGGAACTCCTGCAAAGTTTTAGTCCGCAACTAAAAGTTAGCAAACTAAAACTTTCGACAATGATGAAGAAAAAAGACCACGCATGCGTGGTCTTTTTATTAAAAACGTTTTTTGAAATTGCGGTTGTTTGTGTTTCTTCCGCCGCCGCTTCCACCTTGACCTTGACCTTGTCCCTGACCTCTTCCGCCACCAGCACCAGGCCTGTTGCGGTTATTCTGCCAGCGTCCACCAGCAGGACGATATTCGTCACGTTCGAAATTTTGATTGCGGTGTTTGATATAAGGGGTGTTACTAAATTCCAATTCACCACCTGTGATGGCATTCAACTCACTACGAATGGCATCATCTTGTACCAATTCTTTATGCCAGTTACTGTAGGCGAGTTTCATATAATGTGCGATGGTATGTGCAAATCCAGTTTTCTTCTCAGGGTCCTGTTCTGCCATTGCTTTGTCAATCACCAGCTCTAAGTTTTTACCTAAATGCGCATATCTGATTTTACGACGCGGGTAAGGTAAAGGGTCTGGTTTTTGCTTATACGTTTCTTTGGTAGGGATTGGATAAGGACTGTCCACATCTAATTTAAAACCACTCATAAAAAACAAGTGATCCCATAACTTATGCTTATAGTCTTCGATATTTTTTAATTGAGGGTTTAGGAATCCCATCAACTCAATCACCACTTGGGCTTGTTCTTGTCTTTTTGCTTTATCCTCAATGGTCAATAGATGATCCACCATCCTCTGAACGTGACGGCCATACTCTCTCATCCCCATGATGCTTCTTGCTGTATTGTACTCCATGTATATATTACTTCAACGAATAACAAATGTAAGGTTTTTTACGGTTTATTTTTTCTTTATCTTCGTTGCATGGAGCAACTATTACAGCAAATAGAAGACATTAAAAATGAAATAACTGCCGCCGAAGCTGCAAATGCTGCAGCATTGGAGGAGTTTAGAATTAAATACTTGGGAACCAAGGGTTTGGTAAAACAAATCATGGGAGAAATGAAAAATGTTCCGAATGAGCAAAAGAAGGAGTTCGGACAGATTTTGAATGCATTTAAAATTGTAGCAGAAGAAAAATTTGCGGCACTGCAAGCTGGCTTAGGGGATAGTGCAGAAACAGATACTGGGATGGACTTTAGTTTGCCAGGAGATCCAACACCGGTGGGAACAAGACATCCTTTGAACTTAGTGCGCAATCAAATGGTCTCTATTTTTAAAAGATTGGGATTTGCAGTGGCAGAAGGACCAGAGATCGAAGATGATTGGCACAATTTTGGTGCAATGAATTTGCCAGAAGATCATCCTGCGCGTGATATGCAAGACACATTTTATGTAGAAGAAAAAACCGCAGATCATTCTGCATGGTTATTAAGAACACATACATCGAGTACACAAGCAAGGGTGATGGAATCGCAGAAGCCACCTATTCGTGTGATCTGTCCAGGACGTGTGTACAGAAACGAAACCATTTCTGCAAGAGCGCATTGCTTTTTCCATCAAGTAGAAGGATTGTATATCGATGAAAATGTAAGCTTTGCAGATTTAAAACAAACCTTATATTTTTTCGTGCAAGAGATGTTTGGTAAAGAAGTGAAAGTGCGTTTTCGTCCAAGTTATTTTCCATTTACAGAACCTAGTGCAGAGATGGATATCAGTTGTCAAATTTGCGCAGGAAAGGGATGTAATATTTGTAAGCACACCGGTTGGGTAGAAATTTTAGGATCAGGCATGGTGCATCCAAAAGTGTTAGAGAATTTTGGCATCGATCCTGAAAAGTATACTGGCTTTGCGTTTGGTATGGGTGTAGAAAGAATTGCACAATTAAAATACCAAGTCAACGACTTAAGATTGTATTCACAAAACGATGTAAGATTTTTACAACAGTTCAAGAGCGTCTAGCAAAATTATATGCTACACAACACCAAGGGTATTGTTTTACGTGTGACCAAATATGGTGATACAAGTGTCATTGCCTCTATTTACACAGAACTCTTTGGATTGCAACAATATATTGTAAAAGGGGTTAGAACTATCAGCAAAAAAGGCGCAAGTAAGGGTGTGTTTTATCAACCCGCCGCCATCTTACAAATGGAAGCCTATCATTATCCAATGAAAAGCATGCAGATGGTGAAAGAGGTCAATTGGTCCTATGTCTATCAAAATGTGTATTCAGATGTATTGCGCAATGCAGTGGCTACTTATATTGTAGAGATTTTACAACAAACATTAGAACCAGAACCGCATCCTGAATTATTTTATTTGATCGAAGACACTTTTAAGCAATTGGATAAAGGCGGTCCTGGATTGGTCAGTAATTTGCCGATCTATTTTTTGATTCATTTAAGTCAAACTTTGGGATTTGGATTACAAGGTGTTTACTCCAACGAGACGCCCATCTTAGATGTACATGAAGGTAATTTTGTTGCAAACAAACCGCTGCATCCATATTTTTTAGAATCGGAAGAAGCGAAAACTGCATCCACTTTTTTAAGTTTACAGTTGTATAACGAATTGGAAACAATCCATTTGAATGGTGCGCAAAGAAAAAAAATCCTTGAACTATTTCAACTCTCCTTAAGTTGGCACTATAAAAAATTTAGTGAGATCAAGTCGCTGCCTATCTTACAAGCAGTGTTGCATTAGAAACGCCAAACAAAACAAATATAAATTAATTTTAATACTTACGTCCAGACTTATCTGTAAGGGAATAAGATATTAACATTTAAATATATAACAAATAAAACATAATTGAATTATTTGTTATATTTGATTTCTTCCCCTGAAGGCTACTAATAAAAATTATTTTTATGAGAAAGCTTTTGTGTCTATTCGTTTTTCTTTTTGCATCTAGTATTGTATTTAGCCAAGCTAAGAAATTTGATAAAAAATTCGGCTATTTTGAATATGAGTTAACACCCGCTCTTCAGATTGTAGACAGTCAAAACAACCATATTGTAGTTGGACAGTTCAAGGGGTTTCATCAAGTTGGAAATACAACAATACAAACAAAAGGAGATTTTGATATTTTCATGATTAAATACGACCCAAACAATACAATTGTCTGGGTTAAAACATTTGGTTCAAGCGCAGAAGACAACGTAGCTTCTTTGAGTTGTGATAAAGCAGGAAATATTTTTATTACAGGTGCTTATGCTGGTAATGCATTTTATACAAGTTCAACAGATTCACTTGCATTCATTACAGGTTATGCCCAGTCAAGGTATGTAACAAAATTAAATGCTAATGGAAATACTGTTTGGTCAAAAAGATTTTCAGCTTCATTAACAAGTGGAGGGGATCCTTCAAAGTCAGAAGTGATTAACGATCATGAAGGAAGAGTTTATTTAGTCCACACCACTAGAGCTAATGGAACATTGAATACATGGAAGTTTCAAGATTCGGTAATTGCAAATCCTACATTTAGCAATATCAATGTTCCAAGATGGTTATTGACAAGATTAGATGAAAATACAGGTAATATCAAATGGCTGGATTATATCTCCAACCCAAATACATCTGGAAGTAGCATAAGAATTTTAAATATTTCAAGACCATTAATAGATAAAAATAATCATTTAGTTTTTGCTATTTCACACTATGGTGATCACACAGTTCCCATTTATGTGTTTGGACAATATTCGCCAACAAATTCAAATAGTAATAATATTCTAGTCAGAATCGATTCAGTCGGTACGGTTAGAAATTTTAGAGACCTGGGTACCGCTACGAATGCATTATCAGATATTACGGATATATCAATCAATAAAAATAATGAAGTTGTTTTAATCAATAAAAAGGCAAAAGCTACGGATAACGGTATCACGTATGATTATACTTCGGGCTCAAATACATTAAATTATGCTCGTTTTTATGATGAAAATTTTGCATTAATTAAGATTGTCAAATTGGGGCAACAAAATGTCAGGAGTTATGTCTTTGATAAGCAAAATCGTTTAATCACATTTGGCACAACCAGTTCTGCTAATTTTAATCAAAGCCCTGTTGACGAAGTATTGTTGGTAGACAGTAGTTCGAAAACAGTAACCTTTAATACTGAAGGAACTATTTTGCCTTATATTTTTAGATATAATGAGTCGTTCAAGTTAGATACTTTTTATGTTGAAAAAAGAGCTAATACATTAATGCAGTTAGGGACAACCACAAACTCTCTTAGAATTGCTAATAATGGTGATCTCATTCCAACTGTGAATTTTCCAGTGATGAATATGACTATGTTTAGGTATGATAGTACATTAAGATCAAAAAATGCCTTAATTGGAAAACATAGAGATAGAGAGGATATGATATTAGGTATGGTGGAGGATAAAGAGGGGCAAATATTTACTTCAGGCGTATTTCATGGTTTAGTCAATTTTAGCTCAATTGCTAGAGTTTCGGATAGCTTAAAAATTCCATTTGAAAATGGACAAGATAATTTTATAGCTAAATACAATAAGGAGGGTAATATTGTTTGGATAAAGAGCATTGCTACCAAAGCAAATGATATTATAAGTCATTTGACACTTTCCAAAACAGGAATTTATTTTACTGTTTCAAATCCTAGCTATACTAGTTGGAATTTTAATGATTCAGTGACAGTAAGTGGAATGCAGGTATTGATGAAGGTCGATTTTAATGGCAATTTAATTTGGTCTAAAGAGGTTTATACCACAGTTAATCCAAATACCGCAAGTACTAGACCTACCATTAATCTTGTTAAAAATCTAACTAATGACAATGTAATCATTGGTGTAAGCGCATTTAGCAGCATAAATATAGGAACAACACAAGTTCAATCTTTAGGTAATAGAACAGGTCAAATATATGCAGTACTAAATGGAGAAAATGGTAATATCATTCGATATAATAGATTTGCCTTAAGAGGAGAAAGCTTTAGTACGATGGGTACTTCCTTGGCAAACGCCCACGAGGATAAAAATGGAAATTTATATTTTGGCCTTACGTCAAGCTATACTAGTATTAATTCTAATCTTTCTGCAAATGAGATCTATTCATTAAAAACAAATAGTATTGGTTTTACTCATATTTGGGCAAGTCAACCTGGTATACTAAAGCTAGACTCCACTTTAGAAATGTCTAAGTTTTATCAATTTACATCATACATGTATTTAGGGGATATTGTTGGGCAAGGTGATCATATTTATTTAACAGGAAGATCCAGAAATAATAGTATGACTTATAATAGTATAGTCCTTCCAACACATAGTTATGCTCAGTATGCCCATTTTGTATCTTTTTTTGCGAGATTAGATACATCTTTAAATATTACTAAAATTACCAAATTTGACACAACATCAATTGAGTCGCAATTTGATCTAGCGAGTAGAAAAATCCTAATTGATCCGACAACTAAAAATGTTTATGAATCATTACAATTTAGAGGTAAAACTGGACTTGAAAATGTGAGTTATAAGACGACAAGTTTTGGTGGCACTGATTTAATGTTTGTTAAACATGATTCAACAGGTGCTATTATTGGGGCGCAACACTTGGGCACTCCGCAAAGTGATTCCTATAGTACCGGTTTGATCAATCAAGCAAGTAGTTTGGTATTTACAAGTAGAACTATTGATCCTAATTATAGTTCTGTTATTTTGAGTCCAAACTTAACTTCAAGTAGTGCAATTACAGAAGTGCCAATTGAAGTTATATTACCAAACACTAGAAAGTCGTTCTCGACAACTGCTCAATCTATAAAAAAAGTAAGTGCAGTAACAGAAGAAATCAATAAAGAGATTTTATCTCCAGATACTTACCTAAGTAAATATATAAGTTTAAACGAATTAGGTAAAATGCCTGACACGTCTGTCTTATCTATTTCGAAAGCAACATTTTGCGAGGGGGATTCTGCAATAGTTGAAGTAAACGATGCAACTAATATAAGATGGAAGAAGGATCAGCAATTTATTAGCGCAGTAGGGTCTAAGTTGACAGTAAAGGCCTCTGGAAACTACAAGGCATTTATTAAAAATATCGAAGGAATTGAAGACTCCACTAGAGCTATTGCAATCAATGTTACTGCAACTCCAAGTGCTCCTTTGGTTGAAAATATTGCTTATTGTATTGGAGCCAATACAAATACACTGAGTGCTACTGCTACTAATAGTAATAATCTATTATGGTATGGGACTGCTTCTACCGGAGGTACTGCAACAAGTACTGTTATAGCTCCACCTTCAATCACTGCCGGACAAACAGATTATTATGTGAGTCAAAAGACATTAATCAATGCATGTGAAGGTCCTCGATCAAAAATAACAGTAACAATCAATTCAAAGCCATCGGCACCGGTAGTAAGCAATGTGTTTTATTGTGAAGGTGTGACAGCAAATTCACTTACTGCAACTTCTCTAACTGGCAATACGCTTAAATGGTATACTACTGAAACATCTAGTGCAGTATTAAGTGCTATCCCCGTCCCTGATACAAGAACTGCGGGAGCTATTGATTATTATGTGAGTCAATTAAATGACGCAACAGGATGTGAAGGTCCTCGATCAAAAATAACAGTAACAATCAATTCAAAGCCATCAGCACCGGTAGTAAGCAATGTAGTTTATTGTGAAGGTGTGACAGCAAATTCACTTACTGCAACTTCTCTAACTGGTAATACCCTTAAATGGTATGCTACTGAAACATCTAGTGCAGTATTAAGTGCTATCCCAGTCCCTGAT
>CALPLN020000098.1 GCA_943324415.2 Sediminibacterium ginsengisoli
AAATATTATTGAACTGTTTATTAGATTCTTTTGGATCGTATAAAGCAATACATGCCAGACCTGGAGGACATACAAATTGTGCAGGATTAATATAGTTCATATACTTTTGGTCATAGCGCAAACCTCCACTCCAACTTGTTTTATCTGTTCGTTTTTGTGTGTAGTAAAATGCACCAATATCAAAGCTGGTATAGTCTGGTACTAAGGCTTCCTCACCTCTATTGGTATTGGTTTGACGCATCCCATTCACGCCAAAAGTATTTTTCCAATTATTTTTTTCTGCTTGCAAATATTGTACAGAATAGTTGAGTGTTTTTAAATCAAAAAACAATTCTTTTTCATTTAAGTCTAATACATTACCAAATTCCATCCTTTGGTTTCTTTGTAATCCAACGGTGGCTTTCAATCGGTCATTACCAATTTTAATATTATTATCCAATGTGTATTTTGTATGTTCAATTTTTTGCATCGGTGCGCGGTGTGTAAAACATTTTTCCTCGGCAGCGTCCACAACTACTTCCTCTGCAATACCACCTACATCTTTCAACATAATAAATTTACCCTCTGCATCACGATCCCCTTCTACCACACCTAAATTTTGTGAAAAATTACTAAAAGACAATTGCGAATAGCCCCAATTTTTTTCAATACCAATATAGCCACCCCCATTGCGCTCTAAAAATCTAGAGTTAAAAACATTGCCATCATATTTGTTTTTATAATCGCCAGCATTTTTTGCACTATAGTTAACACCCCAGATAAATCCTTTTTTGTTTCCAGATAAATCAAAGTGATTTCCCATCAAGCGATTATTGCTTTGATAGTTGGAGAAAATATTTCCTTTAATCACGCCTTCACTCACTGGTACGTTAGAGATGATATTGATTACACCCGCTAAGGCATCCGATCCATAGATCAATGACGCAGGCACTTTCAAAACTTCGGTTCTGCTAACATTGTATTCATCAATTTCAATACCATGTTCGTCGCCCCATTGTTGTCCTTCTTGTCTGATACCGTCGTTCATCACCACTACACGATTGTAACCTAATCCGCGAATGATTGGTTTGGAGATGGCTGGACCTGTTGAAATCTGCGACACGCCCGGCACTTTAGATAAGGCGTCGATTAAATTACTAGATACCCCTCTGAATAGTTCATCTTTCTTAATAATCGTCACAGGTGTGGGAGTGCGTCTGGTAGAGGTAGCTCTTAAAAAACTAGTTACAATCACATTGCCGCCTTCTAAAACCGAACTATTTAAATAAAAATCTTGCACGGTATTTTTTTGCAGCTTGATGTTTTCTACATCAGTCGCATATCCAACATAACTGATTTCTAATACATGCGATCCTGCTTCTATATTGATAGTGAAGACGCCCTCTTTATTAGCGATGGTTCCTTTTTTGATTTCAGGAAGATACACACTCGCTCCTGCTAAGGTTTTACCTGTCGCTCTATCAAATACTTTTCCTGTCAATGTAAATTGTTGCGCGAATGCCGCTGTCGTGCATCCAATGCTTGCACTCAATAAGAGTACTATGTAGATATATTTTTTCATGAAAATGCTTTATTTGTTAAAAATAGAAACCTAACAAATAACAGCAGGGGGACCGCGAGAATCAGAAACAATAGCTAATTGCTTAATCGATTTTGCTACAAAATGTGCATTGCGCGCTTTTGCAACAGCAGGTGCTGGAACGACGATACTAAAATCATAATCCACAAATGGGGTGGTCGCAACTTGGAAGTCAAAAGTACAGTGTAGTTCTGCTTTTTCAATTTGCTCTATTGGCAAATCCTTATGCACCGAACAGCTTGTTGGATCGATATGTTTCGCAACTACATCGTGGATCGACTTTTGTGGCGTAATGCTAAATGCAAAAACCACTAGCATCGCTAGCGCAAGAAACTGCTTAAAGATTTTATTAAATAGCATAAAATAAAGTTATATAAAATTACTGCTAATCACCTATATATTACAAGGTATTTGCCGAAGATTTTCATAGGATATAAAAATATAGGTTGTGTATGAAACTATAAAAATGCAAAAGTCAATTAACCCCATCACGACCACCCTATTCTTATTTATTTTATTGATTTTCAATAGCTGTTCGAAATCTATAGAAGTCAATCAAATTACCAAAAATATAGCACGAACTAAAATCGTTGATAAAATCGTTGCAGACTCTAACTTTTACGAGCTTCTATATGTTTATATAACAGAATCGCAGATGATATTGAAGGATACAAATAATACAATTGTTATTCAAAATGGAAATGCCGCTATGAATGTGGCATTAACTAATTTTATTGTTAATAATCCAGACTTTGTGTTTACTAGTCAAAATGAACGATTGATAATTTTGAAATCCGTATGTGACTCTTTTAAATCAAACGCGCTCTTCTTACAAAAACCAAATAATCAATTTAAAGTACTGATTGAAAAATTAAATACTATAAATAATAATAATAAAATACTTAGAACATATTCTAATGCATCAAATAAGAAGGTGGTTCAAAAAATAAACGCAGAAGACATAATTGAATGCGCCGCTGGTGCTCTAATTGGAGGTATAGGCAACTATGGAGAAATATATAATGATGTAAGAAGCATATTTAGATCTGGTGTGAGTATGGGACTAGCCATAGACTTGACTCTAGACTTAATTAAAAATGCTTCTCCTTGGTGGAAGGTTGCTTCAATTGTGCTCACTTTTGGTTCTTGTTTATATTTTAATTCATAATTTATAAACTATATTTAAGTATGAAAACTTCTACTATATATCAAAATTTAAAAATTCAGTTCTTGTATTTTTTTGTTGCCTATGAATTATTTAATACAAATAATTTAAAACTCTTTGTGATTTTATTTTTAATTGTTCTAGTAGACGCCTTATATAATACAAATAATATTATCCGAATTTTATCTCCTTTAAATACTTCAGAAACTTTGGAACCTGACACTCATTTGAAGAAATTGAAAATTAATAGATCCCTAATTGCTATTTTGTTTTTATGGTCAATCTTTATAGCATATGTGTTATTTATTCGCAAAGATTTTTGGATGATGTTATTTTAATAAATCGCTTCGCCTACAGGATGTGCTGGTGCAAATTCTAGGCCTAATAACTTTGCCATCGTTGCAGCTAATTGTTTTTGATACAATTGTTGATTATTCGATTGTTCACCCATATTTATCTTTACACCTAAATTTTTCTGCATCGAATCTGTAATGCTTGTCAAATTAGAATTTTTATCAGGACCCATTAAGCCAAACCAGATACTAGAAGCGCCTTTTACGTCTGCTCCATGGTCTGTCCAGCCTTCTCCAAAGCCCCTTCCATGATCGGTGGTGATTAATAAATAGGTATTGTCCTTATAACCAGGGGTGCTTTGTACCCATTGCCAAAGTTCCGCCACCCATGCATCCACCTGATGTGCCGCATCTAAATAGGCCGAGTAATTTCCTTCGTGCGCCCACTCGTCTGTTTCACCGTAGCTGATATACATCGCCTTTGGACGTTTAGTTTCTAAATAATATTTGGCTTGTTGATGTGTAAATATATCCAGACATTCAGCTTCCTTAAAGGGTTTGTAACTATCCTTAAGCATCTGCGCCAACATTTTTGTTTGTGAATCAGGCAGGATGCTTGATAAAGATTCAAAACCATTGATCACCGGAAAGCCTGATGCAGCTTCATTTAAGATACGATTGTATGCATCCCATGCCCCAAATGCTATGACTTTATTTTGATACGCTTTTTGTTTTTGCAAAAATGCTAAAATGTTTTCGTGTGGATTAGGCGGATAATTATTAGAGTTAATCGCGGAGTCAGGATAGCCCGTAAAGATTTCATTGTATCCAGGATAAGAGAACCAATGCGGATTGGCCACATCGACTTTATTTTCTTTAAAACGATTGCCAAACAATAGCCCTTTTGTACCCATCGTTTGGGTGATGAAGGGGAGGAGTTTTGTTTGACGCTCTGTCACGGAGATAGACCCATATTTATTGAATAAGTAGGCGCTATCTCCGTGATTGAACTTTCGATTATTGGCTAAAGCAAAATCCATCCCGTTGAATACCTCTTGCCATCTTAATCCGTCCGTAGTAATGACGATTAAGTTAGGAGAAGACTTGCCTAGTCCAAGCTCTTCAATTTGCTTTTGGGCGTTTAAACCATTATTTTGGAAGATTAAAATCGCTAGAAAAAGGGCGAAAATGGATGATTTTTGACTCATTTTGTTCAATTATCTTGTTAAAATAGACAATTTTGCGCATTTTTCAGAATTTTCATGATTTAAAGAAATTTTAGGATTTTCAACTAAAAACATGGCCATTGAGACATTTGTTACAAAATTCATGCTTTTAAAAAGTGTGGAACAGAACACACACAACCGCCTTTGTTTGTGTCATATAATCCACAGTTTAAAATTGTGTGGTTCATAACACACAGATCCGCCTTGGTTTGTATCATATAATCCGCAGTTTTAAAAAGCATCAATAATACACACTTAAAACAAACGGATAAGTTTTATCCCATTCTAAATCATTTTTAACGATTTTAGTCTCTTTTGGCCATTTTTGGCTATTTTAGGTCATTTTTGGCCATTTTGGAGTTATTTTAAGCCTTTTTGGGGTTATTTTCAGCCATTTTGAATCATTTTTGATTTTTTGATTTTTTGATTTTTGAACTATTTCTCTATCCTATTGTTATAAATTTTGAAAACATTTTTGGCAATTGAACTGAAACAATGTACCTTTAATGTTCAAACATTGATTCAAGACAACAACAAGCTTGATTCAAGGCAATAATATTTATTAAAAACAATTAAAATACTACAATTATGAGTTTATTAGATGCCCTTAAATGGCGCTACGCAGTAAAGAGAATGAACGGGAACAAAATCCCTGAAGCTACTTTGAACACAATTTTGGAAGCAACTAAATTAGCACCTAGCTCTTTTGGCTTAACTCCTTACAATATCATTGTAATTGAAGACGAAGAGACTAGAAAGAAATTACAACCTCATTTCTACAATCAACCTCAGGTTGGTGAATCTTCTGCCCTTGTGATTTTTGCTACTTGGAATAGCATCACAGAAAAAGAAGTGGCTGAGTACATGCAAGAAATTGCTGAAGAAAGAGGTGTTCCAGTAGAGTCATTAAAAGACTTTGCAGGTTATATCAATGGTTCTATCAAGAACTTAAGTCCAGAGCAATTACAGATCTGGGCAGCTAAACAAACTTACATCGCATTAGGTTTTACTTTAGTAGCTGCTGCTTCTGAAGAAATTGATGCAACTCCAATGGAAGGATTTATTCCTGACGCGGTAGATGAGGCATTAGGCTTGAAAGAATTAGGCTTACATAGCGCAGTTGCTGTGACTTTAGGTTACAGAGATGCCGCTAATGACTATTTATCTGGCGCTAAGAAAGTAAGAAGAGCAACTGAGAAGTTGATCATCAAAAAATAATGGATCTAGTTAGAACTAGTCAAAAATATTAAACTACGTTTTTGAATTGAGTTTTAAGCAAGCAATCGGTATTCAGCCTTCATAAGCTGAATCCAAACGGCTCCTAACACAGGGGCCGTTTTTGTTGAAATAGATTTAAAGACGCATTTGTGATTCAGCTCTATGACTTTAGCAATTTAATTTAAAAATAGAAAATTATCGTTTTTTGATAGATGGTGTAGCTGAATGTAGATTTTATCTTAATTTGGGTAAAATCAATTGTATGAAAAAAATCATAGGTTCTAAGAAAATCTTAGGTTCTATCGCTGGCTTTTTGATGCTGGCCTTATTGAGCTTGAATGTATTTGCGCAAGACGCATCTGCCTATCAAGTCCCGCCAAAAGAAATTGCTGACTTACTATTAGCAGCGCCCACTCCTTCTATCAGTGTGGATGGAAAAGCAAAACATATGCTTGTGATGGAGCGTCCTTCTTATCCTTTAGTGGAAGAACTTGGACAAGCTGAATTTAAAATTGCTGGTCTTCGTTTGAATCCTAACAATTTCTCTCCTACCCGTCAGAACTACATCAAGGGTATGACCATTAAAGACATCGCTAGCAATAAAGCTCTAGCAATCAAAGGCATGCCATCTACTATTGCTGCATTGAGTCCAACATGGAATCCGTCCGAAAATAAAATTGCATTCTACAATGTCACTGCAACCGCAGTAGATGTGTATGTAATTGACTTAAACACTTTGACTTGTCAAAAAATAAACAAAACTGCTGCTAATTTAATTTTAGGTGCGAGCTTAGTTTGGTTAGATGACGCCACAGTAATGTATAAAGCAAATGTGAACAGCGCAAGCGCATTAGCTAAAAGACCCATCACACCTAAAGGCCCAACCATTCAAGAGAACTTAGGTAAAGCTGCACCTAGTGTGACGTATCAAGATTTGATCAAATCTCCTTATGACGAATATGTGTTTGAATTTTTAGCGAAGAGTCAATTGGTAAAAAACAAAAACGGCGTAGAAACTAAAATTGGTGCTCCTGCATTAACCAATAGCTTTAGCATCTCTCCTGATAAAAATTATATCCTTACGCGCACTTTAAATAAACCATTTTCTTATTTAGTGACTGCTTATGGTTTTGCTTCTTCTATGCAAGTATTGGATAAAAACGGTGCCTTAGTAAAAACAATTGCTCAATTACCTTCTTCAGAAGGAACAGCAAGTGGTTATGACAATGTGCAAAATGCACCTCGTGGTTTTGAATGGAAGGACGATGAAGCGGCTACCATTGTGTATGCAATGCCTTTAGATAGTGGCTTGATTAAAAAAGCAGTGCCTTTCCATGACGCGGTGATGGCAATAGCAGCTCCTTTTAACGAAGCACCGAAAGAATTGTTTAAAACAGCCACACGTTTTTCTAATATCAGCTGGGGTGATGAAACTTTAGCATTAGT
>CALPLN020000099.1 GCA_943324415.2 Sediminibacterium ginsengisoli
ATTTATCTAACTGAGGTAAACCATCAATCGCATCACCTGTTACATTGAACAAACGACCATTGATACCTTCACCAACTGGCATTGAAATTGCTTTACCGGTATCTACTACTTCCATTCCTCTCACTAAGCCTTCGGTACCATCCATTGCAATTGCACGAACGCTATCTTCACCTAAGTGTTGTTGAACTTCTAGTACTAATTTTTCACCGTTAGGACGAGTGATTTCAAGGGCATTGTATATTTCTGGTAATACACTTTTAGTTGAAAAGTGTACGTCTACAACCGCACCAATAATTTGTTTGATTTTACCTGTTGTTGCCATATTGTTAATTGTTTTTACACCCCCCTTTTAAGAGGCGAAAATGGATATACTCCATTTCGGCTGCAAAGGTATGGATTTGAGACTTTATTGCAAAAAATGTACGTAGATAATACTAGCTAATATTCCTCCTACGATTGGGCCAAGCATGGGAATCAAAGAATACGCCCAGTCACTATGCCCTTTCCCCTTGATTGGCAATAAGTTATGCATTATTCTAGGCCCAAAATCTCGAGCAGGATTAATCGCAAAACCTGTTGGTCCACCCAAGCCGTATCCGATTCCTGCAACCAAAAATGCTACAGGCAAAGCACCCAATGCGCCTAAATCTGCCGAAGCTGGCTGGATATAAAAAATGGCTAACATGAAAACAAAACTTGCCATAGTCTCTACAATGAAATTTTGAGGCAAATTTCTGATAGCAGGCCCTGTTGCAAAACAAGCTAAAATGACTGCTTGATCTTGCGTTTCATTAAAGTGGTCCTTGTAAACCATCCAAACAATAAAAGCGCCCATCATTGCGCCAGAAATTTGAGCTAGGATATACAACGGCACTAAGCTCCATGCAAATTTTCCAGCTGTAGCTAATGAAATAGTGACCATGGGATTGAGGTGTGCCCCACTTATTTTACTTGAAAAATAGACCCCAATAAATACCGCCATTGTCCATCCAAGAATAATTGAATTCAATCCGCTATTGTTTCCTTTTGTTTTGGGCAATAAAACATTCGCGACTACGCCATTGCCAATCACGATTACAATTGCAGTACCAAAACATTCTGCTAAAAATGGAGTCATAAAATTATAGATTAGTCATTTGAATTGCTTTTTTCCATCCTTGAATTCCTTTCTGTATATCGCCCTGATCTAGGTTGGGCTGAAAAACTTGGTCCACCTTCCATTTTTCGGCTATATCGGATTCGTTTTCCCAAAAACCAACTGCCAAGCCAGCTAGATAAGCTGCCCCTAAAGCGGTCGTTTCGATAATGGTAGGTCGAATTACTTTTGTAGCTAAAATATTGGATTGAAACTGCATCAATAAATTATTTTTTGTTGCCCCACCATCTACTCTTAATTCTGCAATCGGAATTTGCGCATCAGATTCCATTGCTTTTAATACATCATAAGTTTGATAGGCAATACTTTCCAAGGCAGCGCGCGCAATGTGAGCAGCATTGGTTCCTCTCGTGATGCCAACAATAGTTCCTTTTGCATGCTGATTCCAATAGGGCGCTCCTAACCCAGCAAAGGCAGGGACCATATAAACTCCATCGGTATCTGTTACTTGTGCAGCTAAACTTTCAACTTGATCTGAATCTCGGATTAAATGAAGCCCATCTCTTAACCATTGAACGACTGCACCTCCAATAAAAACACTACCCTCTAGAGCATAATACGTTTTTCCATTTCGTTGCAATGCAATAGTTGTCAATAAATTATTTTTTGAACTAACCGCTTTTTCTCCTGTATGCATTAACATAAAACATCCAGTGCCATAGGTATTTTTTACCATGCCAGGTTGAGTGCAAATCTGACCAAACAAAGCCGCTTGTTGATCTCCAGCAATTCCCGCAATGCTAATTTTTTTATTTGACACCAATAGATCGGTGTATCCATAAACCTCACTACTACTTTTTACTTCAGGCAATATTGAAATTGGAATATTAAATAGCTCTAATAATGCACTATCCCATTTTAATTCATGAATATTAAAAAGCATCGTTCTAGATGCATTGGTCGCATCCGTAATATGTATTGCTCCATTGGTTAATTTCCAAACCAACCAACTATCAATTGTTCCAAAACAAAGCTCCCCCTTGTCGGCTTGTTCTCTTGCGCCTTCTACATGATCTAGTATCCATTTTATTTTGGAAGCAGAAAAATAAGCATCAATGATCAATCCAGTTTTTTCCTGAATCAGCGACTGTTTACCTGCTAGTTTTAATTGGTCGCAAAAATCTGCAGTCCTTCTATCTTGCCAAACAATCGCATTGTAAATTGGCAGTCCAGTGACCTTGTTCCAAATAACTGTTGTTTCACGTTGATTGGTAATTCCAATTGCTGCGATGTCGAATTTGTCGATGCCTTGTTTTGAAATGACTTCGGAAGCAACACCTATTTGTGTACTCCAGATTTCCATTGGATCGTGTTCTACCCAACCAGGTGATGGAAAAATTTGTGTAAACTCTTTTTGAGCAATAGAAATGATTTGACCTTCATGGTCAAATAAAATAGCACGGCTACTTGTTGTTCCTTGATCTAGTGCGAGAATGCATGTTGGCATGATGGCAAATTTTTAATGCCTGAAATCGACTATTACCTTCTGGCTTTTAACCAATTTTCAGGATCAAAATATACCGCTTTTTCATTACAAATAGAGAATAAAACAGCTCCTTCCCCATCTAAATTGATGCCAGAACGACCAATTACGGTCCCCGCCTTCACTTCTTGCCCATTACTTACAGATGCACTGCTCAGGCATGAAAATGCAGTAAAATATTTACCATGTTTGATCAATACCGTCTTATCCCCATTCACGTCACCCACATATACTACAGACCCATTGGCAACACTTTTCACAGCGGTTCCTTTAGGAACTGCCACTTCGATACCATCACTTTTACGGTCTAATTTGGTGCCGGGGATACTCTCCACGCCAAAATGTATATTGACGATTCCCGTTGCAACAGGCCAAGGTAAACCCCCTTTATTATTTTCAAAAGAAATAGATGTCTCTCTACCCTCTTCGGTTGTTTCTAACGCTGAATAAGGACGATTGCTTGTCGTACTTTTTAAACCCCCTTCAACTTTGCCCACAGCAGGAATTGATTTTGGTTTAACATCCGATGAAGCCGTTGCTTTATTATTATTAGCATTGGCCGCTTTTAGCTTAGCCAACCGCTCATTCTCTCTTCTTAGCGCCTCTTGCATTTCTCTTTTAATGACCGCAGCAATAGCCGCTTGCATCTTTCTACGTTGCGCTTCCTTTTGTCTTACCTGCGTTGTAATTTCTTGCTCTTTGCTCTTTAACTGTTTCACAACTTTATCCTGCTCTTTGCGGTCATCTTGTAACACTTTCAATTGTACAGTTTGAGCAGTGAGTGTTTTTAATCGATCTTGTTTATTTTCACTTAGAACGTTGATCTTAGACTTTAAATTTTGTTCTGAAAGACCAATTGCCATGGCTTGTGCTTCTCTATTTTGACGATAACTTTTTAAATAAGTAATGCGTTTTACTGCATCATTGAAACTTCCTGCAGAAAATAAAAAATTCAGGTATTCATAACCGCTTCTGCTTTGATAAGCAAATACAATACTCTTAGCGTATCTGTATTTTAAAGTATCCAATTCATTGTTCAATCTCCTTACATCCTGTTGATTCGTCTGAATGGCATTGTCTAATAATTTAACTTGCTTAGCTATACCATTGATCAATGCTTCTCTTTTTGAAATTTTATTTCTTATAACTGCCAACTGAGCCAATGAACTTTTTTTATTCTTCTTAGTTTGATCTAATAATCTATTTAAATCATCTAGCTCTCTTTGCAATGATTGTGCTTGCTTTTGCAAATCATCTCTTGAATTGCCATTTTGCGCAATTGCATTGTTAAAAAAACAAGCTAAGAATAGGCAGATAAATAAGGTCCAATTTTTAATCATAACATTCATTTTTCACTTTATTATTTGCGTCTGCCTATTTTAGGAACAGCAAAAGTGTATTTCAAGGGTTCGTCAAAATTAAATTCTTTTATTTCCATTCCAATATCCAATTTAGACTGTGCATTGATTGAGATAGTCCTGAATAATGGAAATTGTGTATTGTTAACCAAAGTGTGTTGGCTATAGTTTATATCACATGTTCTGTGCTTAGCAATATCTACGTCATCCAACTTTAGCTGGACCAATTTAGTATTGTCTTCACTAAGGATGATTAAATTTTTGAATAATTTACCCATTAAGCTTACTTGTAATCTTTCATTGATCACTTTGTATGAAACGATATCGATACTATCCATAAAAATTGGATTACCAATCACTAAGTCTTCGATAGTTTGATAGGTCAATGGAATCTTAATGACTTCCTGTAAATAAGACAAGGGATGTCGTTCAGTTTTTTTAGATAAAGGAAATACTAAAACGATACTGTCTTTATTGATAAATGCTTTTAAACCAATGACCCCCATCGCACCTCTTATGGTAATATACATACCGCTATCTTTCTGAATACTCAAATTTGCGATATAACTATCCTTATTCTTACTCGTTTCGTAATCCATTTTCAACTTCGCATTCATTGTATTGAAGTTGATTTTTGTGTGCGCAATATTGTGCACTAAGCCTTCTACCATTAAAACCGAATCTAGTCTTGCTTTTTCAGCCAATGCAGCCGAATCTGGTAACACTTTAACAGACAAAGCATCTTGTATCACCTGTACCTTCTTTACGTTTGCACATGCAACAGTAAAAAGTACCAACATTAAAACAAGACTATTTTTAATTATTCGCATGTGCTAATTTTAAATTTTACCCGTATGGCCAAATCCACCCTCTCCTCTTTGGGTTGACTCCAAACTATCTACCAATTGCCATTCCATTTTTTCGACTTTCTGAAACACGATTTGTGCAATGCGATCGCCATCATGAATCACTTGATGTTCATTGGAAAGATTGATCAAAATCACTTTGATCTCTCCTCTATAATCTGCATCTATTGTACCAGGTGTGTTTAAACAAGTCAACCCTTGTTTAATTGCCAATCCGCTTCTTGGTCGCACTTGGGCTTCCCAGTTATTGGGTAAAGCAATATGCAAACCTGTAGGAATCAAAATACGCTCCAATGGAGCCAATGGAATGGGTGCAGCGATAAATGCACGTAAATCTAAACCGGAAGACCCTTCCGTCGCATAAGCTGGCAATGGATGATGACTGTGGTTAACAATGGGAATGATTGTAGACATGTGCTACAAAAGTAGTTAAAAAAGCAGGTAAATAGAAACGAGTAAGCTTTAGTTAACAAATTATTTAGAAGTAAAATATGGAGCCAAAACGCAAAGTATTAGACAAAGGATTTCTTGTAATCCCACCTCCTGTAGGCACCAAATAGGAAATATTGAACTTTGACTGTTGGTATTGAAAACTAGAACCTACCGTAAAGTACTGCATGCTTCCCAAGTTCTTATTATTGTCTACAAAATATCCAGCCCTCAAATGAAAACGATCTGAATAATTATATTCAGCTCCCAAGGATATTTTCAAAGATTCAGATAATGGCATGCCATATTTATTCGAAAAGGAATTAAACCAACTCGATACTACTGATTGAGAAAAATACTGATCTACAACTTCTGGGTCACTACTGATTGGGCTTGCAGGTACCATTAATCGATTCACATCCACACCCACTTCTATTGAATTCTCTTGATCAAATCTATTCAAATAAGCTACGCCTAATCCGATATTAGCTGGGATGAAATATTTATTTTTTGATTCATTCGAATAACTCACTTTGCCACCTAAATTAGATAAAACCAACCCTGCATGGAACCCTTCCATATCCTCATTTTGCTTGTAGAATAAACTAATGTCCCCTGCGAAAGTGTTACCAGCTTTGTAATTGGTGCCATTGGTGCCATATGAGCCTTGTACCAATCTAGAATGGATATACCTTAAAGTTACACCCATGCTAAGGGCATCGGTTAATAATATATTGTAACCGAAATCATAACTAAATTCCGAAGGCCTTTGAGATGGCAAGGTCGAAGTTCCAGACTCGTCTGTGAAATCAATATTGCCTAAACTAAAAAAACGCAAAGAACTATTAATCCCACTATAGCTATTGATTTGTTTAAAATATCCAGCACTCGCTAAATACACATCATTTAAGCCTAAGTCTTTTAACCATGGTGTATAATTGATTAAAAAACCACGATTGTTGTTCATGTAAGGAATCTTGGCAGTGTTGCCAAAAAGATCATTGGCCTCTGGTGACATTGCAATAGATAAGTTTCCCATTCCACCAGATCTTGCATCCGGAGAAATCATCATAAATGGGACGGCAGTACTTTGTAATTTAAGCGTTGTTTGTGCGTTTAATGAAGCAGCTACAAAAACTAAAATTACACAGATGGCTAATTTGAATGAGTCCGTTTTTATCATAGTCTAATGCATTAAGATTCTATATCAGTAAAGATACCCTTAGAATTCAATATTTAAAACTTTAATAATCCATTTAACATTTGATCGGTTAAACCATTTTGCTGAACGAGTACTTTATAATAGTACTTCCCAGGTGGTATAATCCCTCCATTCGAAGAAAGCCCATTCCAGTCAATTACAATTTTATTGCTAGTTGGCTGTATTTTCTGGTTGGCTGTAAAATGTACCCTACCGCTGGCATCAAAGACGTCCAGTTGAACCAAAATTGGGTCTTGATAGTTTTTGACCTCAAAACTAAATCTCGCACTAGCTTGGACAGGATTAGGTGTGATGTTCAAATTTCGAAGCATCCTGTTTTTATTATTAGGCACTTCAATCCAAAT
>CALPLN020000100.1 GCA_943324415.2 Sediminibacterium ginsengisoli
AATTTATATGAGTCTATTTCTATTATTGCTAAAAGAGCGAATCAAATTAACATCTCTATCAGAGAAGAGTTACATTCTAAATTAGAGGAATTTGCAAGTCATACAGATAGCTTGGAAGAAATCCATGAGAATAAAGAGCAAATCGAAATCTCAAAAGCCTATGAGCGTATGCCAAATCCAGCTATTTTAGCAACAGCTGAATTCATTGATGACAAAATTTATCATCGTAAGAACGAGGAAGCAGATCTATTCCGTTAATCTCGATTAAGTAATGATATAAAACGTCCCGAAGTTTCGGGACGTTTTTGTATTTTAGGGTATAAAACAAGTAGGCATGTTTTTAAGAAAAATGGTATTTATTTTATTAAGTTTTTTTGCCATTCAAAATTTGAAAGGGCAGGAGCTTGCAGCAATTGTAAGTTTACAAACCAATAAGGTGGACAATCAAGTGGATCCTAAAATATTCACACAGCTTCAAACACAGTTAAAAGATTTCATCAATCAACGTAAATGGACTTCAGATCTGTTTACGCAAGAGGAGAAAATAGATTGCAGTTTCTATATCACCATTGAGTCAGTGGTGTCGCCAGGTGTATACAATGCTAAATTAAGTATTGTAGCCAATCGACCTGTGTATCGTGCTAATTATACAACTCCGTTGTTGAATATGCAGGACGCTAATTTTACGTTTAAATATCAGCTAGGTCAACCAATTGAATTCAACGAAAACAATGTTGCCAGAACGGATGCATTGGAGGCAAATTTAACAGCTACCCTGGCTTACTATGTATATATTATTTTAGGACTGGATTATGATTCTTTTTCAAAAAATGGGGGAGTGCCTTATTTTAGTAAAGCGTTAAATATTGTGTACAACGCCCCTGATGGATCTGGTATCAGTGGATGGAAATCATATGATGGACAACGCAATCGATTCATTTTAATCGACAATCTCACTAAAAGTGGATATGATAAATTACATGAAATTAGTTTCAACTATTATAGAAAAGGAATAGATCAATTGGTAGAACAACCAGAGCAAGCTAAAGTGGCCATCATCAATGCATTAATGAGTTTACAAGAATTGAACGAGGAAAATGTTAACTCCATGGCCATCTCCATCTTTATGCAAGGACGAGTGGCTGAATTAATCGGGTTGTTTGCAGATGCAGATAGAACAACAAAAAAACAATTGATGTCTACTCTTTCAGCGATTGATATTGCAAATATCAACAAGTATAAAGCATATTTTGAATGAAAAAAGTAATTATTATAGGCATTGTATTTCTTGCCGCATGCACTTCCAATCAATCAGAGGAAGCGTCACTTTTGCCTATTGAAACCATGCAAAAAACAGTATGGCAATTGATGCAGGTAGATGAATACCTTTCAAGACAGGTTCAGACAGATACGACGATACAGCCGTCTTTAGAAAAAGCTAAATATTATCAACGTGTATTCAATTTAAACAAAGTAGATCGAACTCGATTTTATACGACAATGTCTTATTTAGATAAGCATCCAGTGGAATTAAAAGAATTGATGGATTCGGTCGAAGCATTATCGAAAAGAGAAAAATTAGAGCTTATCAAGCACTAATTCTACTTAAAAAAATGGAGGTCTCATTAAACACTTTTACATTTGATTTGTTAAACTACTAAAATATAAAACTATGCCAATTTCAATCGGACAAAACGCCCCAGACTTTACTTTATTTGATACGGATAAAAACCAAGTTCATTTAGCAGATGCTAAAGGAAAGAATGTGGTACTTTTATTTTTCCCTCTTGCTTTTACTGGTGTTTGTACTGCTGAACTTTGTAGTGTGAGAGACAATATCGCAACCTACAACACGACTAATGCGCAAGTTTATGGAATCTCTGTGGATTCATTATTTGCATTAGGTAAGTTCAAAGAAGAGCAAAAATTAAATTTTCCTTTGCTAAGTGATTTCAATAAAGCAGCTGCAACTGCATTTGATGTACTGTATGAAACATTCCCTGCTTTTGAAATGCAAGGCGTGAGTAAGAGAGCTGCATTTGTAATTGATGCACATGGAGTAGTGCAATACGCAGAAGTTTGTCCTACACCTGGAGACTTGCCAAATTTCGAAGCAATTCAAACGACTTTGAATAAATTGAACTGAAATCTGAAGAACTGTTAAATAAAAAAGCCTCCGAATTTTCGGAGGCTTTTTTTATAAGAACATCAAAGTACTTTATCTATCACAAACTTCCACAATCAGGAATTTTAAATAATGTGTATTCTCCATGCCCCATATAATTGGATGGTCACTTGACTGGGTTTGGTAAGTAACCTGTCTAATTCTTTTCTTAGCGTCTTTGGCGGCCATATAGATGGTATCTAAGAATAACTCTGGGCTAACTAAATTGGTGCAACTAGAAGTGACTAAGAAGCCTCCATTGTTGATCATTTTCATTCCTCTTAAATTAATCTCTTTATATCCTGTGACTGCCTTTTCAATACTACTTCTGTTTTTTGTAAAAGCGGGCGGATCTAGCATCACCACATCGTATTTTCTACCTTCCTTGCCCCAATTTTTTAAGACATCAAAAGCGTTCATTGCTTCAAATTTCACAATATGATCCAATTGATTCAATGCTGCATTTTTATTGGCTTGAGCAACTGCATTTTCAGAGATATCAATGCCCAATACCGATTTTGCACCATAATGAGCGGCATGTATTTCAAAAGTACCGGTATAGGTAAACGCACCTAATACATCTGCACCTTTTACGATATGTTCAATAGCACGACGGTTATCTTGTTGGTCTAAAAAATAACCTGTTTTTTGTCCATGCTCAATGTCCACATAAAATTGTAGACCATTTTCTTGAATGATAATTTCAGTTGGGAATGGGTCG
This sequence comes from Sediminibacterium ginsengisoli, assembly GCA_943324415.2. GTDB lineage: Bacteria > Bacteroidota > Bacteroidia > Chitinophagales > Chitinophagaceae > Sediminibacterium > Sediminibacterium ginsengisoli_C. The sequence goes on from CALPLN020000100.1 coordinate 2,886, forward strand.
GATAAAAAATCTTTCTTTTGTTCGAGTCCTTCTAGTTCTCTAACAGGCACATCGTTTCTTTCATAAATACCTTTTGGTTTAAAGATGGTATTGATGGCATCCACAATCGCAGTTTTCCATTGTTCAATTCCCAATGATAAAGTTTGTAAAACAAAATAATCATTGAATTTATCTATAATCAGTGCAGGCAATCCATCTGCTTCTCCAAAAACCAATCTACAATTTTCGGTATAACCCAATTGTTGTCTATAGGCCCAAGCTTCACTTATTTTTTGATGAAAAAAGTTAGCATCAATTGGCTCTCTTTTTCGTGTCAGCAATCTTATAATGATCTGAGAACCTGGGTTGATATAACCTCGTCCAGCTAATTGGCCATCAAAATAATATACTTCCACAATATCCCCTGGGGAAACTGTGCCAGCGATACGATCAACTTCGTTGTTATAGATCCATGGGTGGCCCATGGCAATCCTTGGGGTAATGCGCTTATTTAGGTAAACCTTTGTCATTTGGCAAAGATAGGGACAGATTGAGTGACAACTTGTTCATTTTAAGCTCCTTTTATGTCAATTTTGCTCTTTTATTGCTTTGGCAATATATTTGCTTGCAATAGAGTACAATTAGTCAATTATGGAAGATAAAGAACAATTAGGTCAAGAACCAATCGTAGATACAGAAAATGGAGCTCAAACAGCCCCAGAAACAGAGGAAGCACCCTTGAGTGAGTTAGATCAATTAAAGGCGGATTTGGCAGACCAAAAAGACAAATATTTGCGTTTAATGGCAGAATTTGAAAACTTCAAAAGAAGAACCGCTAAAGAACGTGTGGATTTGATCCAAACTGCAGGTAAAGATGTGATTGTTTCCCTTTTAGATGTGATGGATGATTGTGATCGTGCTGAGAAGCAATTACATGGTTCTGATGACATCGCTGTACAAAAAGAAGGGATCCAATTGGTATTTAATAAAATTAGAGCGACACTTCATGCAAAAGGTTTGAAAGCAATGGAAAGCATTGATCAAGCATTTGATGTTGAGTTGCATGAAGCGATTACTGAAGTGCCTGTTCCAGACGATTCAAAAAAAGGAAAAGTCATTGATGAGGTTACAAAGGGATATTATTTAAATGATAAGATTATTCGTTTTGCGAAAGTAGTGGTAGGTAAATAAACAAAGCATTATGTCAAAAAGAGATTTTTACGAAATATTAGGTGTGAGCAAATCTGCTTCTGCAGATGAAATAAAAAAGGCCTACCGTAAAGTGGCTATGCAATTTCACCCGGATAGAAATCCAGGAGATAAAGCAGCCGAAGAAAAATTTAAAGAAGCCGCAGAAGCCTATGAAATATTAAGTGACGCGGATAAGAAGGCAAAATATGATCGTTTTGGTCATCAAGCTTTTGGTCCTGGAACTGGTGGTGGAAATGGAGGATATGGTGGAGGTATGGATATGAACGATATCTTTAGCCAATTTGGTGATGTGTTTGGTGATGACATGTTTGGAGGATTTTTTGGCGGTGGACAAAGCCGTTCAAGAGGTGGTGCAAAAGCAAGAGGCCAAAGAGGAAGTAATTTAAGGATCAAATTAAAATTGAATTTCGAAGAGATTGCCAATGGCGTAAACAAACAAGTTAAAGTCAAGAAGCATGTGCTTTGTACTACTTGTGGCGGCAATGGTGCAAAAGATAAATCAAGTATTCAAACTTGTGGAACTTGTAAGGGTTCTGGTCAGGTAAGAAAAGTAACCAATACATTCTTGGGTCAAATGCAAACTGTCAATACTTGTCCTACTTGTAATGGAGAAGGAAGTACAGTGACTGCAAAGTGTAATGCTTGTAAGGGTGAGGGAAGAGTTTATGGAGAGGAAACAATTTCAATCGATATTCCAGCGGGTGTGCAAGACGGGATGCAATTGAGTATGTCTGGCAAAGGAAACGCGGGAGAGCGAGGTGGATCTGCTGGGGACTTAATCATCATGATAGAGGAAGAACCACATGAGTTCTTGCATAGAGACGGGTTGAATGTAGCTTTTGATTTATACATTACCATTCCTGATGCCATTTTTGGAACAAGTGTGGAAGTGCCAACTATTGACGGTCGAGCTAAAATTAAGATACCTGCCGGTACGCAAAGTGGCAAAATGTTTAGATTAAAAGGAAAGGGATTTCCAGAAGTACAAGGATATGCAAAAGGGGATCAATTGATCCATGTGAATATTTGGACGCCACAAGAAGTGAGTGAGGAAGAAAAAGTTGCATTGGAAAAAATGCAAGAAAGTGAAAACTTTAAACCTAAGCCAGTCAAGGGAGATAAAAGTTTTTATGATAAAGTAAAAGAAGCTTTTAAATAAGATCTAAAATAAAAAAAGGGACAATTTTCATTGTCCCTTTTTTTATGCTTCTAGTTGATAAATATCTTTGCTATTTCTTCCTAAGCCGTCATAATCAAGGCCGTAACCCACTACAAATTTATTGGGGATTTCAAAACAAGCGTAATCGATTTTGACAGGATATTGCAATGCTTCTTTTTTATCAAGCAAGACTGCAATTTTCACAGAGGCAGGTTGCAGGCTATCTAATTGAGGTAGATAATGATGCAAAGTTTTACCTGTATCAATAATATCCTCTAAGATAATAATATGTCTATCTTTCACATTGATGTCTAAACCAATAGCTGTGATGACATTGCCTGTAGAGCTAGTGCCTTTGTAGGAAGCTAGTTTAATGAAACTTACTTCTGCCTCAATTGTGATTTGTTTGAATAAGTCTGCAGTAAATAAGAAGGAGCCATTGAGAATGGATAAAAACAGGGGACGTTTGCCCGCATACTCTTTATTTAATTGCTCAGCCAATTCAGTAATTTTTTCTTGAATTGCTGCTTCATGTAAATAAGGTACAAAGGTTTTATCTAGAACTTGGATGGTAGACATGAAATTTATTTTGGATTAAATTAATTATTTTTTTTGTTAAACAAGAGTGTATTGTCTTTTTTAATAGTAGGACTAGTGTCTTTTGATTTAAATAGTAGCACTTGAGTGCCTTCTTTTACAGATGCGTTTAGTTGAGGATTATACAGTTTTAAAAGGTGAAGTTGAATACCTTCTAGTTGGCTGATCTCGTGTAAAGTAGTATTGTCTTTTGCAATGTGAAAAGAGGTAGCACCTTCTTTCTTTTTTGGTGCAAGAAAAATCAATTGGTCTCTATCTAAAAGAATTGATTCTTTTATGTCATTGTATTCAAATAATTTATACAATGGCACATTGTACTTGATTGCAATCTCTACAAAAGATCTGTTTTCTTTTCCAAGTATCACTGGTACTTGGTTGATTCTAAATCTGCCTTCAGGATAATTGTATTTAGGTTGATTTAAAATTGGTTGTATTACTGTGGCAGTATCAATCCTTACTGACTCCTTTTGTGTAGTTTGAATAGCAGCAATTACTTCCTTTTTAATTGTGTCTGCTTGAACAGAAGGCAATTGTTTAGGGGGCAAGGGCGCTAGATAGTTTGTTTCGCTCACTTGAGTAATACCTGCTGGCTTATTCAAAATTTTGACTTCAGTTTCAATGACTTTGATTGTATCAGCAAGCACCTTGTTTACGGGCGTATCAGCAAGCACCTTGTTTACGGGCGTATCAGCAAGCACCTTGTTTACGGGCGCATCAGAAGGTGTCTTGTTTACGGGCGTATCAGCAAGCACCTTGGTGCTTACTTCTTCTTCCTCATCAATTTCATTAGCAAGCTCTGGAAAATTATACTGCGCTAATTCGTAATCGTCAATAATTTTCAATAATTTTTTTGGATTGTCAGATGCTGTCGCATATCCTGCTTTTTTTAGTCCATAAGCCCATGCCGTATCATCAACTGGATCTAGTAAAAAAAGTGCTACATAGTTTGGACGATTCTTTAAAAAATTAGAGTGGTCTTTAAAGGACAATTCAGCT
>CALPLN020000101.1 GCA_943324415.2 Sediminibacterium ginsengisoli
ATCCAGGGCGGGCATACATAAATGCCACTTCCTTTTGAATAGGCTTGGCTTAATAATTCTGTCATGCCATATTCAGAATGGATACTTTCAACACCAAACCCGTTTGCTAAATAAGCATGTAATGCAGGTTTGGTTAATTCTTGCTTTCTGCCTTTCATCCCTCCGGTCTCCATCACCACCGTATGGGTTAATTGTTGAGGATAGGCCTCTACAAAATCCATTAAGGCAAAACTGACCCCGATTAATAAGGTTTTTTGTTTCGCTTTTTCCAACTCAGCCAAACTATTGCTCAATTTTTCAAAATCATAAAGATAAAATCCGCTCATTGAATGCCCACTTGTCTCTATTAAATGATGGGTCATATACACCAAGGAGGAATGTTGTCGCTCTAAGTAATTAGGTAATAAACCAAGTATGCAGTAGTCTTTTGGAGATCCGTAAAATTGTTGGAAACATTCCATAAAACTTTCCTCATACACTGTTAACGATTTTACAAAATGCTTACTTACTGTATCCTGTGTTGTCCCACTACTTTCAAAATGGAATGTAGGACATTCGCTACCAGCATAAATGGCATGTGTCTTGAAAAAGTGAATTGGTAAAAATGGAATTTGTTCGATACTTTTTACGGTATCTAATTGCACTTTCATAGATTGAATCCACTCGCCATAAACGGCATTATTGGAAGCTTGATATTGCATGAATGACAAGGCATAGTTTAAGAATTCAGCGGGTTTTAAGCCCTTTAAATCCTCCATGTTCCAACTTTGGCCATTCATAGTACTTAGGTTTGCTACAAATGTATTAATAAATACAGAATGTAGTATCTTGCAAGGGTTATAATTAAACAGATCCTTATGGCAAAAGCAGCAGCAAAAAAAGCAAGTACATCAAAGAAAAAAGATTTAATTGATGCAAAATCTTACCAATTTTTAAAAGAATATATTAACAACCCTTCACCAGTTGGTTTTGAAAGTAGTGGTCAAAGAATTTGGTTAAATTACTTAACTAAATATGTAGATACCACTTTTACCGATCCTTATGGAACTGCAGTAGGTGTGATCAATCCAGATGCGCCATTCAAAGTAGTGATTGAAGCACATGCAGATGAAATTAGTTGGTTTGTTAATTACATCAATGACCAAGGTTTAATTCATCTAAAACGAAATGGCGGAGTAGACCATCAAATTGCACCCTCCATGCGTGTTTGGATTCATGGTAAAAAAGGACCAGTGAAGGCTGTATTTGGATGGCCTGCTATCCACACAAGAATGAGTAACCCAGAACAAAAAGAGCCTCAACCAAAAGTTGATAATCTAACACTGGATTGTGGAGCAAGAACAAAAAAAGAAGTTGAAGCTCTAGGAATCCATATTGGCGCAGTCGTAACCTATGAAGAAGGATTCGATGAACTAGCGCACGATTTTATTATAGGACGCGCTTTTGACAATAGAGTTGGTGGATTCATGATTGCAGAAGTAGCAAGAATGCTTTCAGAAAACAAAAAGAAACTACCATTTGGCTTATACATTGTGAATGCTGTTCAAGAAGAAATTGGATTAAGAGGTGCGGAAATGATTGCCAGAAGAATTAAACCGAATATCGCAATCGTAACAGACGTAACACATGACACACATACGCCAATGATTAATAAAGCCATCGAAGGAGATATTCAATGTGGAAAAGGACCATCTTTAGCTTATGCTCCTGCAATACACAACAAATTATTGGCCATTGTGGAGACCGCAGCAAAAAATAAAAAGATCCCTGTTCAGTTTAGAACATTAAGCAGAAGTACAGGAACAGATACCGACAGTTTTGCTTATGCCAACGACGGCTGTCCTTCTGTATTGATCTCTATTCCACTTAGATATATGCATACGACTGTTGAAATGATCCATAAAAAAGATATCGTAGACACCATACAATTGATGTATGAAACTTTATTGCAATTGAGCCCTAAAACCAATTTGAGTTATCTATAATGGTCAACTCCTCCCCCCTCAAAATTGCAGTACTCGATCTGTATGATGGCAGTGCCAATATGGGGATGGATTGTATTATGGAAATTTTAGACCGTTGGAGTCTCGAGAGAAAAGCTAAAATTCAAGTGACCACATTTGATGTGAGAGCTAAGAATGAATTACCAGGTACGGAATTTGACCTCTACCTTTCTTCTGGTGGTCCGGGATCTCCAGTTGACACCCACACGCTTCAATGGGATATCGATTATTGCAATTGGCTAGAAAAGATGTATGCTGTCAAAAAACCTGTGCTTTTAATCTGCCATAGTTTTCAATTGGCATGTAGACATTTCAATATCGGAAAAGTTGGCCTAAGAAAATCAAAACAATTGGGAGTACTACCCATCCATCCGACAGCACCACATTCGATTTTCGATCAATTGCCCGATCCATTTTTTGCTTTAGAAAGTCGACTATATCAAATTACTGAGCCCAATGATGAAAAAATTCAATCAATGGGAGCTGCTATCATCGCGCTTGAAAAAATAAGACCTCAGCTACCTTATGAAAGGGCATTGATGGCTGTTGCATTTAATGAGCGGATGATTGGCGTTCAGTTTCATCCAGAAGCAACTCAAGATAGACTGGTTACCTATTTTAAAACAGATAAGATCAAAGCTGCAGTATTAGAGGACTTTAGTCAAGATAAATGGGATCAAATTATGTTATCCTTGGAAGACGATTCCAAAATTGAACATACTTGCAACAATTTTATTCCCAACTTCCTTAATCAAATGTTGTTCGTATGATTCCAGCAATAAGAGCCGCATTTAATGCGCAATTTTCGCCAGAAAAGTACCATGAATATTTATTCATTTTAAATGAAAAATTTAAAGACAGTATTCCATTTAGAATTGCAGAGACACCCGTATTTATAGACAAGTCATTCAAAGAACAGCTCCTTGATGCAGGTGAATCTATCTGTCAATTTATAACAGATCCTTCCTTTCAATCAAAAACAACCGCAGCGATACCAACAGGCTTGCATATACCCAACGAACAAGCATTCCCAGAATGCATCGTAATTGATTTTGCGATTGCTGAAGGACCAGATGGTAAAATAATACCTCAATTAATTGAACTGCAAGGATTCCCTTCTTTATTTGCATTTGAAGTATTACAAGCGCAAGCATTAGAAACAGCATATACTATGCCAAGCGGCTTTTCGCCTTTCCTCAACGAATATGACCATGCAAGCTACCTCGAATTTTTAAAAACAATGATTCAGGGCGACCAAGGAAAGCATACCATTCTATTGGAAATTAAACCATATGCGCAAAAGACAAGACTCGACTTACTGCTTACCCAAGCTTGGTTCAATGTACCAATTGTTTGTCTTTCAGAAATCTATCTACAAGACAAATCACTTTACTATAAAAAAGAAGGCGTTGAAATAAAGATAGAACGTATCTACAATCGAGTTGTGTATGATGAATTGATGCAGCAAGCTCCCGAAATGCAGTCAAAGTTCCAATTGCTTGAACAAGCTGAAGGCCTAGATTGGGTCAACCATCCAAACCATTTCTTTAGAATTAGTAAATATATATTACCCCTGTTAACCCATCCTTCAATACCTGTGGCACACCTGCTATCTGATTTGAAGAAAAATCAACAACTCGCCAACCTTGCATTAGATGCGTTTATTTGCAAACCACTTTTCTCATTTGGAGGTCAAGGGGTGATGCTCAACCCGACTATTGCATCACTTAATTTGATAGAAGACCCAGAAAATTGGGTTGTACAAAAGAAAGTACATTATGCTGCAGTCATTGATACACCTTCTGGTAAGTCTAAAGCAGAAATTAGATTATTCTATTTTTGGAATAAAGCACAGCATCGATATGTGGCTACCAATAATTTAACAAGAATCAGTAAAGGATCTATGATAGGCGTGAGCTATAATGATACTGCCACCTGGATAGGTGGCAGTATCAGCTATTTTGAACAATAAGTTAGGTAAACTTTGAGTTTTAATTTCTTGACAATACATTTTATTATTCAGACTTATTCATCCACTTCCCTAATAAGCTAAATGCATTTTTAACGACCAAAGATTTTCCAATCCAATCCCTTGCATCTGCATTGCTTACCGATACAAATTCATTATTAGTTTGGGCAATTTGAATTTCAATGGCATCAAATTCATTGATTGCATTTTGAATAAAGATATAATCTTTCCCCTGAAAACGCTGTACTGCATCAATTGGGATCAACACCGCTTCGTTTGATTCAATAAATAAATCTGCAGTCAAGAACATACCTGGTAGTACATTTTTAGGAATTTGATCAAAATGACAATGTAGTAATCCAGTTTTATCTTCATTGATATTTTGAGATACAGCTAAAATGGTGACAGGATATTTTTTAGTTGGATCATTCGTTAAAGTAACGGTTCCCTTCATCCCTACCTTAAAACTTGCAATGTCCTTTTCATAGATCGTAATTGCAGCATGGATGTCACTGGGATCCATCATTTCTAGCAATACATCCGAAGGAGTCACATACTTACCTCTATTCATATTCACCTTAGTAATGTAACCACTGATAGGTGCAAGTAATTGAACCAAACTTGTCATTCGCTCTGTCGTAAGACTTTCTGGCTGAATATGAATGAGCTTTAGTTGTTCAGACAAAGACTTTAGTTGAATGGAATTGGTATTATACTCTGCTTGTAATTGTTGGTATGATTTTTTACTAACAGCTTCCTGTGTTAATAGTGATTTTTGACGATCAAGATCTTGTTGTAAATATAGCAACCTTGATTTTGCGGCCAAATAACTTTCCTGTAATTGTACATAAGCGGGATCTTTAATTGTAGCCAAAATAGCCCCTTTTTTTACATAAGTGCCAGGAATTAAATTGATGTCTTGCACATAACCTCCCATTGGAATACTTACAGATGCAATACCAGTTGGAGGCACATCTATTACGCCATTTAAATGAGTCACTCCCTTCATTTTGCCTTGTTGTATGGGCGCAAATACAAGTTTTGCCATCGCGGCTTGTTCTTTTGTTAATTGCACTTTATTGACTGAATCAACAGAAGTTTCGAGTTCAGTTTCGACTTTGGGATCGCGTCCGCAACTTGTCAATATAATAGCTGCTAATAAGGTGGTATAAATTGTTTTCATTGTATGCTGTTTAAACTTATTATTTTGATAATAAATAATAAAGTGTGGATTGATTTAAATTAAATAATTCAAGTGACTCTAAGGCTTGTAATTCTATTTGCTGGACTTGAGTCATCGCATTGGACCATTCGATATAACTAATTTGCCCCTCTTTAAATGATGCATTAGCCATAGCTGCAATTTTACTAGCATTAGGAAGCATCAATTTTTGTATGTGTTGATACAAGTCTAGTGTTTGTTGATAGCTGCTCCATGCTTTTTGAATCTGCATGTTTAAATCGAATACTGCTTTTTCTTTTTCTAATTGAATGACAGTTTCATTGACTTGACTTGCTTTTACCTTCTGTTTTAATCCCGATCTAAATAATGGAATATTCAACCCAACGGTAACCGAATTAAATCTTGCCTGATCCCCTGGACTCATCCTAAAACTTTGATTGGTATAGCCCATGGCTACTTGTGGTAAAATTTTGGATTTAGCTACATTGGTTTCTTCTAGAGCAGACTGTAACCTTTGCTGCCAAAATTGATTCAAAGGATGATTTGTAGCAATAGCCGTATCAATTAATTTAGGTTCAAACATCATCAGATCATCTGGTATGATGTGATTGGGCGATTGCAACAATATGGAAAACTGCTTTTGAATTGACCCTATTTCACCCTGATTCTTGATGATGGACTGCTGGTGCATACTAACCCAATTCTGCATATTGACTTGCTCTAATCCATTGTCTTGGCCTGCCTTGAATCTTGCATCTACAGCTGCCAATTGCTTTGTATAGACGGAATCAAGTGATTTTAATAATTTCCCTTTAGCTACTTGAAATTGCAACTGCACATACAATTGCTCAACAGCATGCTTTAAAAAATTTTGATCTAAAATCAATTGATACCCATAAGTTTGACTCACCGCATTAAGCCATTTTTTTTGCGCTTGGTACACTTGAGGCAAATCAAAAACTTGCTCTGCTGAATATTTTGAGTCATTTAAGCTACTATTTACATTCCCCAACTCTCCCCTTAAAGTTAGCTTAGCAGGATCGAAGTTGGACTTAGTAAGTGCGTTGTAATAAGCTTGTTGCGCCGAAGTTGTTTTCAATGTTGGAGATACCAATAAGGCTTGCTCAATCACTTGTGACAAATTCTTTTTTTCTGACAAGTTTTGTGCCTGTACGCTAGTTGCACTCAATCCTATCATCAACAATAAGATTGAAATTGTAGCTTGCCCTAAACGTTTCTTTTCAAATATTTGATAAAAAATAGGCAATACAAATAAGGTCAATAATGTAGCAGACAACAATCCACCAATCACGACTGTCGCCAAAGGTTTTTGTACTTCTGCTCCCGCACCACTACTAATGGCCATTGGAATGAACCCAAGTGAAGCAACGGAAGCCGTAATTAAGATAGGTCTCAATCTGGTTTTAGTTGCGGTGACAATGATGTCTACAATAGATCTATTGGGTTCCATGGCTAGTTTATTCATTTCAGTTAACAATACAATTCCATTGAGAACAGCTACCCCAAAAAGTGCAATAAAGCCTACACCTGCAGAAATACTAAAAGGCATGCCTCTTAACCACAATGCAAAAACACCACCAATGGCAGAAAATGGAATGGCGGAGAAAATCAATAAACAAT
>CALPLN020000102.1 GCA_943324415.2 Sediminibacterium ginsengisoli
ACTTTAAAACTTAATTATTAACTTTGTCCAACTTTAGGGGTTCAGTCCACATGTGTTGGCTCTTTTTAATTGCTTCATCATTAGAGACTAATTTTTTGTGGACTTAGCTTTTCAAGCAGTCCACAAAAAATTAGTACTCGTCTTCATTAAACATAAAGTCTTCTTGGCTTGGGTAATCCGGCCAAATGTCTTCGATACTTTCATATACTTCGCCTTCGTCTTCCAACTCTTGCAAATTCTCAACTACTTCTATAGGGGCACCGCTCCTAATGGAGTAGTCAATCAATTCGTCTTTTGTTGCAGGCCAAGGGGCTTCTTCTAAATAGCTAGCTAATTCTAATGTCCAAAACATAGGGTTCTTTTTTGCAAAAGTAGCCGTATATATGATATGACCAAATCTGATTTTTCTACATCATGTAAACATTTTGTGAAATTTTGGCAAAATTGACCGGGTAATCGTAGGTTTGTACCATGGAGATGGAGTCAAAACTACTAGTAGCCAAGGATATATGGAAACAATATGGGTCTGTACCTGTACTTAAGGGCGTCTCCTTGGAATTATCTAAAGGAGAGCTAGTTTCTATCGTTGGTCCGTCTGGTGCCGGCAAATCGACCCTATTGTATATTGTAAGTAGCTTAGAAAAGGCAGATAAAGGACAAATTTTATTTGAAGGGGTGGCAATTGATCAATGGAACAATCAGCAATTGGCACAATTCCGAAATACGCGTATAGGTTTTGTATTTCAGTTTCACCATTTATTACCTGAATTCACTGCGATCGAAAACATTTCTATTCCCGGATGGATTGGGAAACAGGATAAAAAAATAGTCGCAAAAAAGGCCATTGAACTATTGGATTTTTTAGGGCTTGCTGATAAACAAGATAAAAAGCCGCACCAATTATCTGGAGGTGAGCAACAAAGAATTGCAGTTGCAAGAGCACTCATCAATGATCCAGCTTTGATTTTTGCCGATGAACCAACTGGCAATTTAGATAGTGAAAACGCACATGCAATGCATGCGTTATTTTTACGCTTGAAAAACGAATTGAATCAGAGTTTTTTAATTGTCACACACAACGAAGCATTGGCTGCTTTAAGTGACAGAACCTTGACGATGAAAGATGGTCTTTTTGTGTAAAACTAAAAGCAGGAATTAAACTCTTGGCTTCCATGGGATATCTGCTACCCCATTTAAATGACCAATATATCTTGCTAAAGTAAATAAGTAATCACTTAGGCGATTCAAGTATTTGATCACCAAGGTTTCAACAAATAAATCTTCTTCTTGCATATTCACACACCAGCGTTCTGCTCTTCTACAAACACATCTGGCGATATGCGCAGTTGAGATAGCTTGGTGTCCTCCAGGAATAATAAATGACTTCATTGGAGCAAGTACTTCATTCATTTGATCCATCGCCAATTCAAGTCCTGCAATATCTTCTTCTTTTAAATCTGGTATTCTTAATGCAGACTCTTTTTCAGGGTCACAAGCTAGGCTAGAACCCACTGTAAATAATCTGTCCTGTATTTCTTTTAAATCTGTTTTAATTTTTGCATCGTCTACTAAATCATTCAATAAGCCAATGAATGAATTCAATTCATCCACCGTTCCATAAGTTTCAATACGGATATGACTTTTAGGCACTCTAGTCCCTCCAATTAAAGAAGTTTTTCCCTGATCGCCTGCCTTTGTATAGATTTTCATACCCTTATAACAAAACTAAAGACACTTAGTTCAGTCTTTAATGAATTAAATATGTTTTTGGTTCAAGGTGTCGGTCTCCACGTTACCATCTCTTAATCGAACCACTCTATGCGCATATTGCGCAATGTCTTCCTCGTGTGTTACTAGGATTACCGTATTGCCTGCAGCATGAATTTTTCCAAATAATTCCATCACTTCTACCGATGTTTTTGAATCCAAATTACCTGTAGGCTCATCCGCTAATAAAATAGATGGATTATTCACCAATGCACGAGCAATGGCCACACGTTGAATTTGACCTCCACTCAACTCATTCGACTTATGATGACTTCTGTCGGCCAATCCCACTTTGTCTAAAGCGACTAAAGCTCTTTCGATACGATCTTTTTTAGGAATACCAGCATATACCAATGGCAAAGCCACATTTTCTGCAGCCGTTAATCTTGGTAATAAATTAAATTGTTGAAATACGAATCCTATTTCTATATTTCTGATACCTGCTAATTCATCATCTGACATTGCACTTACATCATGCCCATTTAAATTATAGGTTCCCGCGGTTGGAGAATCCAAACATCCCAGGATATTCATTAAAGTACTTTTACCACTACCTGATGGACCCATCAAAGCAACATATTCATTTCTATTGATATCAAGATTGATCCCTTTTAAAACAGGGATCGCTTGATTCGCCATAAAATAACTTTTCTGAATATTTCTAAGTTCAATAACTGCTGACATAATAATTTATTTACGAATGACTTTAGGTACTTTAAAATAAGGGGCTGCTGCTTCTGGGGCATTGGACAATGCTTCCTGATTGGTGATAGATCCATTCACCTCATCGACTCTTAACACATTTTGCGCATCTCCCATATACATTAAGGGTGAAGTTCCAGTAGTGTCTAACGCATTTAATTGCTCCACAAACCCTACTAAATCTTGCATATCCTGCACTAATTTATCCATTTTTTCTGGCGCCACATTTAACCTCGAAAGGTGTGCTAAATGATTTACTAAAGAATGGTCTACTTGCATAATACAAATGTACTCTAAAGCTCGGAACCCTCCACTTGGTTTTGTTAAAAGGTTAAAAGAGGCAACCAAAGGCGATTTTGACCCCTTTTTTACTGAAAATCAAAATATTTTTTGAAAATAGTTGCATAACTAACTAATTTTACGAAAAGCTATACTATGCAACCAACTATAAAACAAGTCGTGGTCCTCGGAAGTGGTGTGATGGGTTCAAGAATCGCATGTCATTTTGCAGGCATTGGCGTGCAAGTTTTATTGTTAGATCGCTTACAACCAGGTGCAGAAGAAAGTACCAATAGTAAAGAAAGAAATAAATTGGTGAATGATGCATTACAGGCTGCAATCAAATCGAATCCATCTCCTATTTATACAAGCACCGCAACTAAACATATACGTACTGGAAATTTCACAGACGATATGGCAAAAATTGCAAATGCAGATTGGATTATAGAAGTTGTTGTTGAAAGATTGGATATCAAAAAAAGCATTTATGACCAAGTAGAACAATATCGTAAGCCAGGTACCTTGGTGAGCTCTAATACTTCTGGAATTCCAATTCATTTAATGGCAGAAGGTCGTTCCGAAGATTTTCAAAAACATTTCTGCGGCACACACTTTTTTAATCCTCCAAGATATTTAAGATTACTTGAAATCATTCCTACGCCAAAGACAGATCAGTCAGTGATTGATTTTCATATGCATTACGGAGATGTATTCTTAGGTAAGACGACTGTGTTGTGTAAAGATACCCCTGCCTTTATCGCCAATAGAGTCGGCGTATTTAGCATGATGAGCGTATTGCATATCATGGAGAAAATGGGATTAACGATTGATGAAGTTGAAGCTTTAACAGGTCCTATATTAGGTCGTCCAAAATCTGCTACTTTCAGAACTGCAGATGTAGTGGGGATTGATACTTTAGTGAAAGTAGCGAATGGCGTAGCAGAGAATTGTCCAAATGATGAAGCAAAAGCCACTTTCCAACTTCCTAGTTGGTTGGAGAAAATGGTGGAGCAAAATTGGTTAGGTGATAAAACTGGCCAAGGTTTTTTCAAAAAAGTAAAGACCGCAACGAGTAAAGAGATATTGACTTTAAATTTAGCTACCCTTGAATATGAGCCACGTAAGAAAACGAAAATGGCTTCTATTGATGCAGCAAAAGCAGTAGACAATTTACCTGCAAGATTAAAAGTATTGTACCACTCAAAAGATAAAGCGGGTCAATTTATTCAATCTTTCCACCATGCTTTATTCTCTTATATTAGTCATCGTATTCCTGAAATCAGCGATGAATTGTATCGTGTAGACGATGCTTTGAAAGCTGGATTTGGCTGGGAAATTGGCGCCTTTGAATCTTGGAATGAATTGGGTATCGAAGCAGTTATAAAAGATATGAAAGCAGCTGGAATTGCAGTGGCACCATGGGTTGAAACGATGGTAGCAAAAGGATTGTCTTTCTATTCCACTAAAAATGGTAAGCGTTATTATTATGATATTGTGACTAGTGAGTATACCTTAATTCCGGGTGCAGAATCCTTTATTATCCTTTCAGATTTTAAAGAAAAAACCATTTGGAAAAACAGTGCGTGTAACTTAGTTGATATAGGCGAGGATGTATTTGGATTTAACTGGAACACCAAGATGAACAGTATAGGTGGCGAAGTATTAGAAGGCTTAAACAAAGCGATACAATTGTCCGAAGAAAAAAGTAAAGGCTTAGTTATTGCCAATGAAGGAAATTTATTTAGTGCAGGTGCCAATGTAGGCATGATTTTTATGTTAGCGATCGAACAAGATTATGAAGAATTGGATATGGCTATTCGTACATTTCAAAATAGCATGATGCGTGTTCGTTATTCTTCTATTCCTGTGGTGATTGCCCCTCATGGTTTATGCTTAGGTGGTGGATGTGAAATGAATTTACATGCAGATGCAATTTGCGCAGCTGCAGAAACTTATATAGGATTGGTTGAATTAGGCATTGGTGTCATTCCAGGTGGTGGTGGTACCAAAGAATTGGTATTACGCGCATCTGACGAAATGCATTCAGAAGAGCCTGAAACAATTACATTGAAAAATAGATTCCTACAAATTGCCACTGCTAAAGTGGCTACTTCTGCGCATGAAGCAATGGAGATGGGTATCTTTAGAAAAGGGCAAGATCATATTGTACTCAACCAATCTAGGCGTATTGCAAAAGCGAAAGAACAAGTACTTGAACTTTTCCATGCTGGCTATACTCAGCCGATTCAAAGAAACGATATTAAAGTCATGGGTAAAGCTGGACTTGGCGCATTGTATGCAGGTATCAATGGCATGTGGCGTGGCGGTTATGCTACAGACCATGATGCTTTAGTAGCGCGTAAATTGGCCTATGTTATGTGCGGTGGCGATTTAAGCGAGGCAACAGTTGTGAACGAACAATATTTATTGAATTTAGAGCGTGAAGCTTTCTTAAGCCTTTGTGGTGAAAAGAAAACTTTAGAACGTATCCAATCAGTGATCACTTCTGGACGACCAATTAGAAATTAATAAGTCGTCTAGTGCATCATCCATGCTTGCATAGTCAAAGATAAATCCTGTAGCAATGATTTTTGCTGCACTTACTTTAGCACTTTTTAGCACCTCGACACTCATCTCGCCTAGCATTATTTTCAAGATAAAGCTAGGTACATGGAATGGGATAGCCCATGTATGAAAACGTTGTGCAATCGCTTTTGTCAATGTTGCATTGTCAACTGGATCAGGTGCAACAGCATTGTACACTCCAGCCACTTGTTCTTGCTCCAAAGCAAATAATATCAATCGGTTTAAATCTTGCTGATGAATCCAACTAACCATTTGTTTTCCATCACCTAAAATAGCTGCAGCACCGAACCTTGCTGGCTTAATGAATTCAGCCAATGCGCCACCTTTTTTATTGAACACAATTCCTATTCGAATGGTCGCCAGCCGAATGCCCATCTCTTTTACTGGATACATGCTTTCCTCCCATCTTTTACAGGTATCCCCTAAGAAACTTGCATCTACTGGATCTGTTTCAACAAAACCTGATTGACTGCTTTTTTTATTATCTGGACCATACCATCCAATTGCGGATGCCGCTACAATTGCCTTTACTTTATTTGGATGCTCTTTTAATGATTTAACAATCAATGCACTTGTATCTACACGGCTATCTAAGATGGCTTTTTTTCTTGCGACAGACCACCTTTTGTCAGCTACACCCTCTCCTGCTAGATGAATGATATAATCAGCTTCAGCAATCGCAGTCGGATCTATCCAGCCATTTCCTATGTCCCACTGAGCATAAGAAAAATGTGCGCGACTTGATTGTTTTTTTTGTCTAGTTAACACAACCACTTCATAACCCTTAGCTAATAATAAGTTGGTTAAAGATTGTCCAACCATTCCTGTTCCGCCGGTAATAAGTACTTTTTGCATAGTCAAAGGTAAATAAAAAAACCCCGCCTTTTCAGGCAGGGTTCCAACTAAATCAACTGTTCTATAAAAACGATTTTAATCTGGCTTTTTACCATCTAAGAAAGAATTGATGGTAGAAATTTGAGTTTGGTTGTTCTCATCCTGCTCCACCGTATACTTACTATAGTAGTTTTCTACAGAAGCCATGGTATTGCCAAACAAATCCAAGTTTCTTCTAACATAGGCAGGAACTGCATCGAACTCTGTTCCAGGATCTGCACCATTGTTAATATTAAAAGATAAATTTCTTAATTTCTGAATACGCTCAGCCACTTTACGTCTTTGATCTTCTGAATTGTCCATTGAGATATCAAAGCTTGAATGTTGTGGCCTGCTTTGTTGCTCTCCTAGAGATTCTTCACGCATCACCAATTGCATTGTTGGCTCTTCTTCAACAGCCATTTCCACATTTCTAAATGAAGTCTCCACTACAACTTCATCAGCGGCTACTACTGTATGCTCATCCGTTGTAGCTGCTATTTCATTGATTGAATGCGTTAACG
>CALPLN020000103.1 GCA_943324415.2 Sediminibacterium ginsengisoli
TCATCCACCACTAAAACATGGTAATGATTGTCAAGTGCGATAACTGCATGTATGATTGCTGCAATATTCTCCTTTTCATTATAAGTTGGTATGATTACAATTTTCTTCACTTGCTATTGGGGGTATAGTAATAAAAATGGATTTAACTATAGTAAATATAATTTATTTTTTTAATATAGACCTATTTAAAATCTCAGTTAGTTTTTGCTTTGTGTGTAATGCAAAGTCGCCTTTCATCATCCAATCATAATACTGTGGCTCTTCTTTCAGTACTTGAGTAACCGGTTTACCCTTGTGTTTACCAAAATTGAAAACTTCAATCCCATTTTCCATCACAAATCTTCGGGCAAAATCAACAATTTGATCTTCTCCTGTAAATTTCACGATGGATTCTACAGTATTGCCTATTGTGGGATATCGCTCTAATTGTGCCTCCAAGACTTCCCAGGTAGCTGTTGCATCTGCCTCGGCCGTATGGGCATCTTCTAAACTTTTATTGCAATAAAATTTATAGGCAGCTGTTAATGTCCTTTGCTCCATCATATGAAATACCTTCTGAACGTCTAATAATTTTCTAGACTCTATATCTACGGAGATTCCAGCTCTTAAAAATTCCTCATTCAACATTGGAATATCAAATCGATTGCTATTGTATCCAGCTAAATCAGCACCTTCTAAAAATTGCTTTATCTCATTGGCTACTTGCTTAAATGTTGGTGCATCCTTCACCATTTCATCAGTAATACCATGCACTGCTGTAGTGACTGCAGGGATAGGCATTTCTGGATTGATCAACTTGCGCTTCACTAATTTTGAACCATCTTGCATGATTTTCACAATAGCTATTTCTACTATTTTATCATTACTGACATTGATTCCTGTAGTTTCTAAATCTATAAAACAGATTGGTTGGGAAAGTTGTAAACGCATAAGCTTATTTATATACCGAAGTTAATCAATCTGCTATACTAAATAACAGATTCTAGATAAAATACTTCAAAAGAAATGCGTAAATTTGAAACTTAAATCAGCATCAATGAATTGGCAACCAATCAACACGCTAGCGCAATTAGAACTAATTAAAGCAGCTTCCTTTACAACCCCACAAGTGATCTTTAAGCACAGTACCACTTGTAGCATTAGTAGAATGGCGTTGGATAGATTCGAGCGCGCAGAAGCTCCTGACAATGCAGATTTTCATTACTTAGACCTTCTGAATTTCAGACCGATATCCAATGCTATAGCTGAATTATTTCAGGTACACCATGAGTCTCCTCAAGTAATTTTAATTAAAAACGGAGAATGCATTTATGACGAGAGCCATTATGGGATCATGATGGATGAACTTAGATCCTTTCTATAATCATCGCACTTGCGCCTCCACCACCATTACAGATTGCAGCTGCGCCGTATTTAGCTTGATTGTCTTGTAAAATATGCGTTAATGTAACAATGATTCTTGCTCCGCTACATCCTAGAGGATGCCCAAGAGACACCGCTCCACCTCTTGTATTCACTTTTAATGGGTCAAGGTTCAATATTTTTGTATTGACTATGCCCACAACAGAAAATGCTTCATTGAATTCGAAGTAATCGATATCCGAAGAGGATAAATTGGCTTTATTAAGGGCTTTTGGTAAGGCTAAAGAAGGCGCAGTAGTAAACCATTTAGGATCCTGTTCAGCATCCGCAAAACTGGTAATTTTAGCCAATGGCTTTAAACCAAGTGCTTTCATTTTTTCACCACTCATTAAAACAAGAGCAGCTGCACCATCATTCATCGTACTTGCATTCGCGGCAGTGACAGTCCCCTCTTTACTAAAAGCAGGATTCAAACTTGCAATTTTATCAAATTTCACATTGAAAGGTTCTTCGTCTTTTGCAATTGTGATGGGATCACCTTTTCTTTGAGGAATCACAACTGGTATAATTTCGTTTACAAACAAGCCTTTTTCAATTGCTGTCTGTGATTTAGTATAACTGCTTATAGCAAATTCATCCTGATCTGTTCTGGAAATATGGTTTTCTTTTGCACAAAAATCTGCAAAATTACCCATTGCTACTTGGTCATACACGTCTACTAAACCATCTTTAGCCAATCCATCTAAAAGCGTCGTATCTCCATATTTATTTCCCCAACGTTGATGCATATTGTAAAAAGGAACATTACTCATACTTTCCATTCCACCTGCCACAACGATATCTGAATCGCCTAAAAGAATATTTTGTGCTGCAAGAGCAATGGATTTCATGCCACTTGCACATACTTTATTGATGGTAGTACAAATCACTTTATCAGGTAAACCAGCCATCTTTGCAGCTTGCCTAGCAGGCGCTTGACCCATACCTGCTTGGATAACAGCACCCATATAGACTTCATCTACTAAACTCGGATCTAATTGAATTTTATCCAAAGCACCTTTGATCGCTATTGATCCTAATTGAGTTGCAGTACAATTTTTTAAGACTCCCCCAAATGATCCAATGGGAGTTCTAACAGCTGCTACAATGAATACTTCTTTAGACATAGAATACGATTATGGTAGATGATTAAACTAAATTAAGCTTCCGGATTTACAGGTGTTTCTGGTGTTTCTGGGATCAATCGGATTCCTCCCTCTTCGATGGTGATTTTTTTAGATTTATACAGCATACCTACATTCATTTTGAATGCTTTTTTGCTGATTCCAAAGAAAGCATAGATGTCTTCTGGTGATGATTTATCATGATAAGGTAAAAAACCTTTATGTAATTTCAACAATTGTATCAATTTTAATTGATCGTCATCTAATTTCTCTACACCTTGTTTACCAATGCCAATATCTAACTTATTGTCTTCTCTTATTTTCTTTACAAATCCTTCGTCTATAATTTGTCCAATATGTAAGTGGGTGAAAACTTCATTTTTATACACCAACCCTTGATGCACTTGATTGACGATGACTACATAACCGATATCAGATTCGCGATATACTTGTAATTTAACTTTCTCCCCTTCTTTTACAGTAAGGAAATCATTGCTAATTTGATTGTCTATTTTTTCTGTTGCTGCGACTCTGCCAGTTTGTTTATCTAGATATAATTTTACCAGATACTTTCCACCCAATCGCATACTAGATAGCTGCTGAGACACTGGTACAAATAAATCCTTCATGAGTCCCCAATCCATGAATGCACCTTGTTTGGTAAGTGCTACTACTTTTAATGCAGCAATATCACCCACAACAGCAAAGGGCTCTTGAGTGGTCGCAATCAATCTATTGTCAGAATCATGGTATACAAAAACGCTGATCGTGTCTCCAACCTGTAATCCAGATGGAACAAAACGTTTTGGTAACAATACCCCTTCGGCGCCATCATCCATATAAAAACCAAAGTCCACCTTTCGGTCTACACGCATTAAATTAAATTGACCTACATTGATGGTTGACATATACACTTGATTTTATACAAAATTAGAACAATTCTGGTTGTTCGTCGTTAGGATCTTTTATAACGACTTTAGTTTCCCATTCCATTTCGATTGATTTGCTGAAATCAACCAATTTAGTACCCACCGCCTTAGACCCCATGACATCTACCATTTTACTCACTTTGAACTTGGCTTTTCTTTGCTGTGTACCCTTGCCAGATAAAACAACTAAAACTGGTTCAATGTGTGTAGAAACCGCTGCGACATAGTTCCCAATGCCCTCTTTTATAAAGGAGAATGGTGTTTTTAAAGTGGAGGTTTCAATCTTAAAACGTTTGATGTTGAATTGTAATTTGTCCTTGTCTAAATAAACAGCAGTAATCACTTTTTCAGGATTAAATTTCTCCATAAAGATCACTTTCTCAGGGTCAAATCTTTGTGTCAACTCTGTATCAGTCACTTCGTAGTTGCCTTCTTTAGTAATGACAATGATCTTTTCGTCTTCAAATGTTCCAAGATATTGCCCTTTCTCTTCTGTATTTAAACGGCCAAATTTATCATCAAACCATAATTTCCTACCTACCAATGTGCTCTTACCAGCTTCTTTTAGCTTAACTGCTTTTATTGGATATTTTGTGACTTGATTCCCGACACTACTTCTACCTTTCACTTCTAAAGTTTCAAAGAAGAAATCAAATTCTTTAATTCTAGCACTACAGTTTGGACTTAAAATAATCTTTACTGATTCAGCTTCCCCATTGGCATTGATGGATAGATAATGTACTTTAGATTTCTCTATACTTTTCGCTAATACATATTCTTTATCTCTTGTGACGCCTGTTACGTTAAAACGCTTTGCATAACTCACGCCAGATGCACCATCTACATAAACCATATTATAGGTAGTTCGTTCATCATTTTTCTGAAAGACAGCTGCATGTATGATATCTTTTCCAATAAATATTTTATCAGAAACTTTGACCACTTTCATTGTACCTCCTTTAGTGAAGGCAATGATATCGTCGTAATCGGTACAATCACAAAGGAATTCATCTTTCTTTAAACTAGTGCCTATAAAACCTTCTGCTCTATTGATATACAATTTAGTATTCGCAATTGCTACTTGCTTAACTTGAATGGTATCGAACTCTTTTAATTCTGTTTTACGTTCTTTACCTTTACCATATTTTTTCTGTAAATTTTCATAATAGTTCACTGCGTAATCTACTAGATTTTCCAGATTGTGCTTTACTTCTTTTATATCTTCTTCGATAGATTTAATTTGTGCAATTAAGTCTTCTATATCTAATTTATAGATTCTTCTAACTGGCTTATCAGTCAACTTTAATAAGTCAGTTCTTTCAATTGGTTTTTTGAATTTCTTTTTAAATGGCTCGAATGCTTTGTCAATTGCATCCATGACTTTATCCCAGTTAAGGTGTTTTTTCTCTAGTTCTTGGTAGATTTTTTCTTCAAAGAATATTTTTTCCAAACTAGTGAAATGCCATTTATCCAATAACTCTTGTAAATGGATCTCTAGTTCTGCTTTTAATAAGGCTTTAGTGTGGTCTACAGAATGTCTTAATAAATCACTTGCTCCAATAAATTGAGGACGTTGGTTCACAATCACACAAGCATTGGGCGATAAGCTGATTTCACAATCCGTAAAAGCATACAAAGCATCGATGGTAATGTCTGGAGAAATACCTGTCGCTAAATCAATTTGAATTTCTACCTGAGCCGCTGTAACATCAATTACTTTTTTGATTTTTATTTTACCTTGGTCATTCGCCTTAGTAATACTTTCCATCAATTGCGTGGTTGTAACACCATATGGTACATCTTTAATGACCAATGTTTTCTTATCCAATTCCTCTATATGTGCTCTAACCCTAACTTTACTGCCTCGTTTTCCGTCATTATAAGCTGATGCATCTACCATGCCCCCAGTTTGGAAATCAGGCAATAATTCGAATTTTCGCCCTCTTAAATACTTGACACTTGCATCTATTAACTCATTAAAATTATGAGGTAAGATTTTAGTAGAAAGGCCTACGGCAATCCCATCTGCACCTTGTGCCAAGAGCAAAGGAAATTTCATTGGCAAGGTAACAGGTTCATTTTTACGACCATCATAACTTAAAGCCCAGTCCGTTGTTTTAGCATTGAATGCGACTTCAAGTGCAAATTTGCTTAATCTAGCTTCAATATAACGAGATGCGGCGGCTGAATCACCTGTTCTAACGTCACCCCAGTTTCCTTGTGTCTCAACCAGTAAATTTTTTTGTCCAATATTCACTAAGGCATCACCAATACTCGCGTCTCCGTGAGGATGGTACTGCATGCTTTGTCCAATGATATTGGCTACCTTATTGAATCTTCCATCATCCATTTCTTTCATGGCATGAAGAATTCTTCTTTGAACAGGCTTTAAGCCATCTTCAATTGCTGGAACTGCTCTTTCAAGAATAACATATGAAGCATAATCCAAGAACCAGTTTTTGTACTGTCCTTGAACACCTGATTCGTTTTCTGTTACCCTGCTTAAATTTTTCTCTTTTGCCATAACTATACTAATTCGTAACTGCTAGATCCGATAGGTATCTTCACTTCCGTCACTTAAACTATTTAATTCAATGAAAACAAGATCTGTGATTGCGATTAATTCATGCCAAATATTTGCAGGAATCTTTACCCTAATTGGTGCAATCAATTCAATTGTTTGTTCTTCTTTTGTTGTTAAATCTTTCCAGTGCAAATTTGCCTTTCCTTGCACTAAAAGCATGTCTTCTGGATTTTTTCCTGCCGAAATTCCAGTATGATAATGTTGCCCGCTTACCGTTCCAGCATTTCTATACACCAATAAAAACTCACCTGTTCTTTCTGTATTAAAGAAATGAAGCGCACCACGCTCATCTACAGCTTTAATATCGATTGGATGAATTTGTACAGACATTTTCTTTAATTTATGCTTCTTGTTCTGTTATCACGGCTGACCCACCAGGCATTTGAATTACCATGTCTTTCCATCCTTTGCTCCAATCACCAGCAATGACTAATTTACCCTCATTTTCCAATGCTTTTAGACGAGATACAATGAATGCATCCCCCGTCTTTACCTTCATCTTATTCAAAATAGTCGCAATCGCACTTGGTAATTTTTGCGCGTTTTTAGTCAACAAGGAAAGTATTTCTTTGTCATAATAACCAATGCCCATGCTGATGATTTTCTTACCTCCATCCAAGAACCTGACTCCTTCATTTTCATTGCATAATTTTTTCCATTCATCAGGATCCAATTCAAATTCACTTAA
>CALPLN020000104.1 GCA_943324415.2 Sediminibacterium ginsengisoli
ATGGTATTGAAAAAGCCATATTGTCGAATCTTGCGCACTTTGATACTATCATCCCAATAATTATCTAGCGCAATGGAAAGTTCCTTGGCATTGTGTTTTGATACTGCGTCTTTGATGACGATTTTATTGTTGTATAGAAAAGCCTTTTCCTTGGGGTAATTGTGCACCACGGCCCTTTTGAAATCTGCGCAGCTATTTAAAAAAAATAAAAGGCTGAATAGACTCAAACTTGAGGAGAATCGAATAATTTTAACTTTCCCTAATAGCATGAAAATGATCAATAAGAATGAGCTCAAATATATTCAATCTTTCGCCCATAAAAAACATTGGGCAGAAGAATCTGTGTTTATCATAGAAGGGCCAAAAATGATGGAAGAACTGATGGCTTCTGATTGGGTGATTCGTCAGGCCTATGCGACTAAGGATTGGATCCAAAATCAGCCTTTTAAGCCACATTATGTGACGGAAGTAGCCGATTTTGAATTGGATAAAATAAGTCAATTGCAAAAGGGCAACCAAGTGTTGGCATTGGTTGAGAAAAAACAAGTCAATGAGCCTCTTCCATTAAAGGGCAGAATGACTTTACTCTTGGATGGCATACAAGATCCAGGAAACTTAGGCACCATCATAAGAACAGCTGACTGGTTTGGGCTAGATCAAATTGTGGTAAGTGCAGATACGGCAAGTTGCTTTAATCCTAAAGTAGTCCAAAGTACGATGGGGAGTATTTTAAGAGTACAAGTCGTAGTTGCAGATTTGCCTGAGTTGATTCAATCAGTGAGAATTCCAATCTACGGTGCTGTGCTTGAAGGGAAGTCTATCCAAACTATTGATTTAGCAAAAGAAGGTGTTTTAGTGATAGGCAATGAATCAAGAGGAATTCGACAACCACTTTTATCATTGATCACCGATCCTATCACCATTCCAAGATACGGGACTGCGGAGTCCTTAAATGCGGCAGTTGCCACGGGTATTATTTTGGCCAAATGGCAACATTAATCAAATCTAATTGCTTTCGCGGGGCTGATTCTTTTGATCCAAATTGTAGGCAAAAGAAAGGATAGATAACTCACAATAGCAGTACCAATGACAATGCCAATGACTTGCATTGGTTGGATACGTATTGGTAAAACATCTATTAAATAAGCAGATTCGTCTAAATGGATCCACTGAAATTTTAATTGTAGCAATGAAAGACCAAGTCCAATCAAGACGCCAATTCCAATACCCATCCATGCAATAAAACTAGCTTGATACAGGAATATTTTTCTGATTAAATCCTGTGACGCACCCATTGCGCTTAGACTGCCAATCATAGGGATTCGTTCCAGTAATAAAATCAATAAACAAGTAATCAAATTGACAATTGCGATGAATAGTAAAATTACAATAGTGATATTTCTATTGATATTTTGAACTTGTATCCAATCAAAAAGTTGCGGATAAAGCGCTGCGCTTGCATTGGCAACCCAATTGTTTGGCAAAACGGATTGTATCTCCATTGCTGTTTCTGAAATTTTAGTGAGGTCTTTAAGATTCACTTGATATCCACTAATGGCCGAAGGCGCTTGTAAGAGTTGTTGTAATAACTGTATGTCCACAAATACATTTTTTAGATCGTACTCCTCTATGCCTGTGTGAAATAGGCCTACGACCTTCAACTTTCTTTCTTGCACTTGCCCATCTTGTAAAAAATAGAGGCGCACTTGATCTCCAGTATCAATTTGTAGTTTAGTTGCAATAGATTTCGAGATGACTATTTCTTTGGAGAGTGACTGGTGGATGCGTTGCAGGGGCCTTCCTTTAAACAAATTCGGGATACGCCTAAAATCAGCAATCCCTTTCGCATTGAGTCCTTCTATTTCAATATCCTTAGAAAGAACCATTGTTTGATTCAAGAAGGCTGAGGCAGATTGCACATTCGGTATTGCGCTGATTTGCTTTGCGGTATTGGGATTGTCATTTAAGTTAGCTCCATTAACAGCACTAATTTGTAAGTGTCCCCAGAAAGCGTATAATTTATTACTAACTGTTGACTGAAAGCCATTGACGATTGAAAAAGTAAGCAAAATTGCAGCCACACTAATAGCGGTAGCGGCGATAGATAGACGAACTATAAATCGGGTGTAGTTTTTTTGTTTGAAAAAACTAATTCTTTTGGCTATTTCAAAAGCAGTATTCAACAGTTAATTTTAATCAAATCTAGTTTTTTATCTTTATAATTAGCACATTCAACTTAGTTTCGTAGTGGTAAAGATGCTTTATGAAAAACTGGATACTTCCAATTTGTTTATATTTTTTGTCCTCGCCTTTACAAGCGCAAGTGGATAAAATAATGGATTCTACTATCCAGACTGTTTTGGTATATCCAAAAGGCAAGCCTTTAGCATCGCCGATTATTGGACTCAATACACAGGATGAATTATTGGTCCAGTTTGATGATTTATCTGCACGCTATCAACAGTATTATTTTACAATCGAATTAATGGACATGAATTGGCAACCCGTTGCGCTCAATCCATTTGATTATATAAGAGGACTCACGCAAAATAATATACGAGACTATACTATTTCATCTATTGCCCAACAAGCTTATTATCATTATAGTTTCAATTTCCCAAATGCGTCATGTCGACCCACTAAATCAGGTAATTATTTAATCAAAGTTTTTAGGCAGGCTAATCCCAATGAACTCGTTTTTACAAAGCGGTTTTTTGTAGTGGAACAAGAAGTGCCAATTGTCGCTAGCATACAAGAACCTTTTGATGCATCCATATCTAAGTCACACCAAAAAATCCAAGTGACATTGGACTTAAAAAAGATTCAATTGTTACAACCAGAATTGCTACATGTGGCGGTATTACAAAATACGAGATACAATGATGTATTGATCTCCAATGCACCTAGTTTTATAAGAGGTAACCAAATGGAGTATAACGCAGATAGGGATTTTATTTTTGCTGCTGGAAAAGAGGCGAGATGGGTGGACTTGCAAAATCTAAGATTCAAAACAGATCGTATTGCTCAAATTCAACAATTAGGCTATGGGTCACAAATAATTTTAAAACCAGATCAGTCAAGAGCGACAATTCCCTATTTTACTTTTAGAGATCTGAATGGACAATTCATCATTGGTAATACCGAAGGAATCATCAATGAATCTCAAAATGATTATGCTAAAGTCTTATTTACCTATCGAACCAATAACGGTATGCCTTATCCAGGGCAGTCGCTTTATTTGGCTGGAGCGCTCACTGAAAATAGATTGGATACGAAAGCTTTAATGGATTGGAATCAGGTTCAGGGGCAATATGAAAAATGGCTGTATCTAAAGCAGGGTTACTATAGTTATCATTATATCTTAAGATCTGAAAAAAATCCTGAGCCAATCAATGATTTTAGGTGGACAGAGGGGGATCATTGGGAGACAGAGAACGGGTATGCCATTTTTGTTTATTACCGGGTTGCTGGAAGTAGGTACGACCAAATAATTGGCTTTTCTAGCTTTAATTCGATTCAAAATTGGTAGGAAAACCCATGTGTTTTTCTTACCTTCGCACCGGCAGGTCTTACACGACCAGCTCCTGCTGAACCTCCCCAGGGTAGGAATACAGCAAGGATAGGCGGTTGAGCGGTGCGATGTGAGTAGCCTGCCACTTTTTAAAACTTGGATGCGCAAGTGTCCAAACAAAAACCTAGGATATGAAATTTTTTATTGACACAGGTAATTTAGCGCAAATTAAAGAAGCCAATGATCTTGGTATCTTAGATGGCGTAACAACCAATCCTTCTTTAATGGCTCAAGTAGGCGTGAAAGGGGAAGAAGCAATTGCGGCGCATTATAAAGCAATCTGTGACTTAGTAGAAGGTGATATCAGTGCCGAAGTATTGTCTACAGACTTCGCAACTATGGTAGAAGAAGGAAAAAAATTAGCTGCAATACATCCAAATATTGTGGTAAAAGTACCGATGATTAAAGACGGGATCAAAGCCATCAAATGGTTTACCGACAATGGTATCCGTACCAATTGTACATTGGTGTTCTCTGCTGGTCAAGCTATTTTAGCTGCTAAAGCAGGAGCTACTTATGTTTCTCCATTCATTGGTCGTATTGATGATAGCTCTTGGGATGGAATGGAATTAATAAGTCAAATTCGTCACATCTATGATGTACAAGGTTTCCAAACTCAAATTCTAGCAGCATCTATCAGAAATGCTTTACATATTGTAAAAGCTGCTGAAGCTGGAGCAGATGTTTGTACTTGTCCTCTAGATTCAATTTTAGGATTGTTGAAACATCCTTTAACAGATATTGGATTGGCTAAGTTCTTGGAAGACGCAAAAAAAATGTAATATTTTATTTGATTTATATTTTGAAGCCTCGCAAATTGCGGGGCTTTATTTTTATCAATTTTACTGGTGCTTTAATGCTTCTTTTTTGGATAAACTGGAGAGACTTGGATGTGTTTTTACGAAATGTTTAACCCAAATAGGGTCGGTATAAGCATAAGCTCTGAGTGCCCAACCGATAGCTTTGCGTATAAAAAAATCTTCTTCTAATTGTGTGTGTTCAATGTACTGACTTAGTAATGCAGTATCTGTTTTGTCTTTATACAGCAATTGAAAAAGCAGACTCATTCTTTGTAGCCATTTGTTTTTAGAATGGTTCCATTTTAAAGTAGTGGGTTCAATGGCTTCTGGAAATTCTAAAAAGTATTTACTTATAACAAAGGAATTAGTGGAGTCCACTGAATCCCACCAGCTATTATGGGTAATCATCCATTCGATCAAAGGAATGGTTTGCTTGCACCATAATTTTTTATGATACCCTAATAATTCAATCGCAAAATAATGAAGTTCCCTTTGAGGTTCAGCAAAACTAGCTTTGACCAATGCCGTAAGCATTGCATGGTCTTTGATAGGGTGTGTTGCATAAAATGCCTTACAAATTTTCCTTCTTAACGGAGTCTTAATACCGAAGAATTCAAACTGGTTCAACAAGTAAGCCTTTGCTCCTTTAGCATTTTCTACATCAGCGTTTGCAGAGTATATTTTTTTTATTTCAATTAAATAGGGATGCATCTTAAATTCCTACAACTCTTTTATTGAATGCACTATTTCTAGCTGCTTCTAGTACGCGAATAATATTAGCACCTTCTGCAGCAGTAGTTGGTAAAGGGCCATCTTGTAAAATCGCCGCTGCCATTTTATCATAAAACAGTCCATAATTTCCAGAAATACTTGGGATGACTTTGTGTGTAATGATGCCATTCATATCTGTATATAAAGTGCCATAATCTTCCGGTGCTTCAGCTCCCCAGTTTGGGCTATTGGGTAATTTTCCTGCAATCAATGCTGCTTCCTGTATGTCTGATCTATTCTTTATAAAGCTTCCTTTAGTACCGTATACTTTATAGCCAGGACCTTCTGTCATAAATAACATCCCACTAGTTAATGTGATGCGGTGCGAAGGATAGTACAATATCATGGTGAAATAGTCGTCTATAATGGACACTTTTCTGGTGATTCTGATATCTGCGAATACAGCCAAGGGCATACCTGACAATAAGATGGCTTGGTCCACCAAATGTGGTCCTAGGTCATACAATAAACCTGCGCCAGGAGTCACTGATTCCTTGTGTTTTTTTGGACTCAATGTGGTTCTATATCTTTCAAATGAAATTTGCACATCTTGTAAAGTACCTATTTCGCCTTCTTGGATTAGTTTTTGTAAAGTAAGGAAGTCAGCATCGTAACGTCGATTGTGGTAGACTGCCAATTTTAGACCTTTGCTATTGGCTAATGCATCCAATTCTTCTGCTTCTTTTGCAGTTACTGTAAAAGCTTTTTCAACCACAACATGTTTGCCAGCGAGCAAAGCGCTTTTTGTATAGACATAATGGGTATCATTTGGGCTATTCACCACCACTAAATCAATTGTTTGATCGGCTAAAACCGCTTCATAGCTATCGTATGATTTTGTGCCAGGGTAGGCGGCTTCAATATTTTTTGTTGAACGTTCCCAACTACCTACTAAATTAAAATTAGGGTTGGTCGAAATAAATGGCGCATGGAAAACTTTTCCGCTCATGCCAAAAGATACAAGTGCTGTGTTAATCATGGTTTAAAGATAAAAAAAATCTCCCCAATTACTTGGGGAGATTTTATATTAGCAATGCATAAATCAAATCTATCCTGCTACTTGCTTTCTAATGATATTCAACGCACCACCTGCTTTAAACCACTCAATTTGTTGTTGGTTGTAAGTATGGTTTGCTAAAATTGTATCAGTTGATCCGTCCTTGTGTGTCAATACCAATGTCAACGGTGTGCCTGGTGCGAAGCTAGTTAAGCCAGTTACATCAATGCTATCATCTTCTTGAATTTTATCGTAGTCTGCTTTGTCTGCAAATGTCAATGCCAACATACCTTGCTTTTTCAAATTGGTTTCGTGGATACGTGCAAAAGACTTAGTCAATACCACACGAACACCTAAGTGACGTGGTTCCATTGCGGCGTGCTCACGAGAACTTCCTTCACCATAGTTTTCATCACCCACTACAATGGTGCCAATACCCGCTGCTTTGTAAGCTCTTTGTGTATTTGGTACGGTATCGTAATTGCCATTGATTTGACTCTTAACATTGTCTGTTTTTTCATTGAAGAAGTTTACAGCACCTATTAATAAGTTGTTAGAAATATTGTCTAAGTGACCACGGAA
>CALPLN020000105.1 GCA_943324415.2 Sediminibacterium ginsengisoli
AAATATAAGTTTTGGATATGTTTTAAAACATTTCTTAAACAACGACCCAGGTAAAGCAATTAGTTTCGCAGGCGTATTTTTAATGATTGCTGCCGTATTGACATTCTTTATTCAAGCTGATAAATCAGATAATACAGACATTGAAAATGTACCAATGGGTTCGGGACACTAATTTATTTAATATTATTTATCATGAAAGTATTGTGTATAGGTGAGGCGTTGATTGATATGATTTGTACCGACCGCGGTACGAGCTCATCAAAGGGTCAAAATTTTTTAAAAAAAGCAGGTGGCGCGCCAGCGAATGTCGCAGCTGCAATTGCTGCACTCGGAGCCGAGGTAGACATGGCGGCTAAAGTAGGTAAGGATCCATTTGGCCAACACTTAATTGATTTACTCAACGAAATGGGGGTGTCTACAAAATGGGTTATCCAAGATCCTAGTTCTTTTACCACTTTTGCATTTGTTTCTTTAATGGAAGACGGTGAACGAGATTTTTATTTCAATAGAGGCGCTGATGGGCAACTATCCATGCAAGATTTAGCAGGATTGGATTTAAGCGACTACGCGATTGTACATTTTGGATCTGCAACCGGATTTTTACCTGGACCATTGCAATCAACTTATATTGATTTACTGAATAAGGCGAAAGCGGCAGGTGCATTAATTAGTTTTGATCCAAATTACAGACACTTATTGTTCCCAAACAATACGGCTGATTTTGTAACACAATCTTGGCATTTTATTCAAGCCTGTGATTTTTTTAAATTAAGTGACGAGGAAGCAATGTTGATCACTGGACTTGATTCAGTTGCATCTGCAGCGGCTGCTTTACGTGCAAAAACGAATGCCGTATTTGCCATCACCTTAGGTAAGGAAGGTACTTTATTGGCCACCAGTCATGGCACTGAAATCATTAGCAGTATTCCAATAACACCAATTGATGCCACAGGCGCAGGTGATGCTTTTGTAGGTGCCGTATTGTATCAGTTATTAGGTACTAAGCCCGCTGAACTTCCTGCATTGCCCATAGACAAATGGAGGGCCATTATTTCCAACGCCAATAAAGCCGGCGCTAGAACATGTGAATACATGGGTGCTATGGAGGCTTTTAAACATTTAAACAATTCTATTTTCAATTCATAAATAGCAAGTGCACTGTGAACCTGACCCCATTACACCAATTTGGTACTGACTTATTAGCGACCTATAAAATTGATACGAAGAAAAAAGATAAAGATTTTAGCCAAAGATTCTTTAGCCATTTAAATACCATCGAAAATTTATTTGACGAAGTCTATGCATGGCATCCAAGAAGAAATGAAGCGTTCGAGGGACTATTGCGTACACTCATTCAACAATACAAAGACCGCTCAGTGTTGTTGCAAAAAAAGGATGCTAAAAAGGCAAAGATGGGCCACTGGTACCTGAGCAATGAAATTACCGGCATGAGCTTGTATGTAGATAGATTCAGTGATGACCTACAAGGCTTGCAAAAAAGATTGGATTATTTTAAAGAATTAGGTGTCAACTTTTTACACCTCATGCCTATTTTTGAAAGCCCAGAAGGAGAGAGTGATGGCGGATATGCTGTTTCAGATTTCAGAAAAGTAGCCAGTCGTTTTGGAAGTCTACAAGACTTGCAAAACTTAATCGCCGACATGAATGCTGCCGACATGTATTTAATGTTGGACATTGTATTGAACCACACTTCTTACCATCATGAATGGGCACAGAAGGCAAAAGCAGGCGATCCTTATTACCAAGATTTCTTTTATTTCTACGACCATCGTGGCATTCCTGATCAGTTAG
Organism: Sediminibacterium ginsengisoli; assembly: GCA_943324415.2. Taxonomy (GTDB): domain Bacteria; phylum Bacteroidota; class Bacteroidia; order Chitinophagales; family Chitinophagaceae; genus Sediminibacterium; species Sediminibacterium ginsengisoli_C. The sequence goes on from CALPLN020000105.1 coordinate 1,813, forward strand.
ACCAAACCATGCCTGAGATATTTCCAGAGTCCTCTCCAGGCAGCTTTTCCTATGTGCCCGAATGTGACAAATGGGTGATGACAGTTTTCCATCATTACCAGTGGGATTTAAATTATAGTAATCCGGCCGTATTGGTCGCCATGATGGATACCGTTTTATTTTATGCAAATCTAGGCGTTGATATTTTACGCATTGATGCTCCAGCTTTTATTTGGAAAGAATTGGGTACAGCCTGTCAAAATTTGCCGAAAGCACATACTTTACTTAGATTGATAAAGCAATGTACTCAGGTGGCAAGCCCAGGCATGGCTTTGCTTGGAGAAGCGATTGTTGCCCCAAAAGAAATTATCAAATATTTTGGCACAGACAACTATACTGCCAATGAATGTGATGTCGCTTACAATGCAACTCAAATGGCATTGCAATGGGACGCACTAGCAACAGGCGATACCAGGATTATGTTGACTGCGCAGCATGATGTATTGCAAAAGCCATATGGTTGTACTTGGATCTCTTATACTAGATGTCATGATGACATTGGCTTAGGCTATGACGATGAAATGATTGCACGTGTTGGTTTTAATCCCTATCATCATAGAACCTATTTGAAAAACTATTTCTCTGGAAATCATGATGGTTCGGTTGCTGCTGGCGCTTTGTTCTCTGTGAATCCTAAAACAAACGATGCAAGAATTAGTGGATCACTCGCGTCATTATGTGGTTTAGAAAAAGCGAAGGCTTGGAACAATGCTGGAGAAATTGAAAATGCATTGAGAAAAATTATTTTAATGCAAGCGCATTCCATGTTCATGGGGGGTATTCCAATGTTATATTATGGAGACGAAATGGCGTACACCAATGATTATAGTTACTTAAATGATCCTGGCAAAAGCTATGACAATCGATGGATGCACCGACCTGTGATCGACTGGAATAAAAATGAACAAAGGCGCCAACAAGGCAGTATGGAGTACCGCATTTTTAATGAAACTAAACAATTGATTCAACTAAGAAAATCGTTGCCAGTAATCAGTGATCTAAAAAATGTAACCTGGATGACACCACATAATATTCATGTTGCAGGATTCATCCGCTCCTTTGAGGAGAAGAAATTATTCTGCTTATTCAACTATAAAGCCACCGATTCTTTTGTGACTTGGTTTACTTTTAAGGAACATGGCATAAGGCCAGTACAATTAAAAGATCATTGGACTGGCCTTACACATCATGTTGGAAATGATAATGAATATTTTGTATTAGGCGGTTATCAATTCGCCATTTTAGAACTGATTGATTAGAACCTAAAACTCATTCCCAAGTTGATACTATAATCTGCAAATGCAGCATCTCCTCTTGCGAATACACCTGTATCATTGGTTCTTAGAATATCTGCATAACTCTGCGGTCTTTCACGTCTTAAAGCCACAGGGGTGTATAAGAAAAAATTGTATTTTTTATACATATAGGTTATCCCTGGCTCAGCTGATAAGATATTACCTGGTCTTCTAAATCCTGTGCTTTTGCCTATCAGGTCGTAGGTTGGAATACATTCATATCTTAAGCCCAATGAATAAGCCCATGCTTGATGGCTATAATTTAATCCAGATCTTAGCATGTATTGATCTGCTACACTCATGACATTGGAAGTATACTTTATTGCAGAAGCAGAAGCAGTGCCACCTCTTGTCGTACTCACTCCGTTGTTGTCTCTAGGATTGAATAAATAAAATGCGTTTGCATAAGCACTCCAATTTGTGTTGATTTGTCTAAATCCGTTCAATTCTACCGTGACACCAAATCCACCATCGCCAGGCTGAATTGACTGGTCTACATATCCAATTCTTCTTGCGTTTGCTTGATATTGAAATTCGTCCTGTGCTTTATAATTTCCAGTAGGCAATTTGATACCTAAGCCTGCCATAAGATTTCCTTTCTTATTCGCATCAGGCGCAATCAACCATCTGTAGGCAGAAATACGCATATCACCCAAGCCTCTCGCCGATGTGGCAAAACGGTATGGACTCGTGTTGCCTAAATGTTCATATTTAGAAGTACGCTCGTAATTTACCAATGGAATGCTAACTCCTACCATCCATTTTTCATTGACATTTCTTGTTATGGCAAAGTCCATTGCGCTCGTATAGTTGATCACTTCTGAACCTTCTTCTACCCTAAATTTTTGTTCATCTGTGCCGTTGAAATGTTTATAAGATTTAAAGTACCTATAATTGATATTTAACGTCCATTTTGAACTGTCCTCCTGATGCATGCCTGCGTGTTCCATGGTACATAAGCCGCCCACAGTTCTAATGGCAACGCAACCTTGTGCATTGGATTGATTGATAAAGCCAAGGCATATGAATGCCAATATAAAGATTGATTTTTTCATGAGTTTGCTTTTTTGTAAAAAACTTCAATATGTGGTTGAACGTTACTTACTTTTTCATTTTTAATTTAGAAACGATGTAGCTTCCTAAAGCCTGTCCTTTTTGGGTACTTGTGATACAAGAATTGTGAAAATGGATACCGCCGTAAAAACGTGCCCAGTTGTTTTCATCTGCTGCATGTCTGAATGATTTAAAGCTTCTATTTTCAATGCCAAACTCCAACTCAGTAGAATCTGTGTAGGCAAAATTGTCACCATACACACTAGTCAAGGCTTCTGCCGCTGCAGATGAAATAGTAGAATGTCCGCAGGTATATTCTGGGAAAGCAGGTGTTTGTAAAAGTGGTCTCCAATTTGGATCGATGTATTTATTGATTACGGTTTCTGGACGAACTGTTTTGTAGGTATATTTTGCATCCCAAGTGTGGATGAATGCATCAAACAAGGCAATCGCCGTTTTCGCATATGCATAGACCGCTGTATTGAAATCCTTTTTTGCTGTTTTATTAGCGATTCCTACAATACTCATCCAATGACCTGGAGGTGAGAACTTTTTTGTACTAAACATGGCATGTCCTGTTACATTCACTTTGAATGGATTGTCATCCCAGAAATTGGCAATATGCATTTGCTCCTCCGTTAAACTATCCCCTGCATTTTTCACCATCATAAGATGTTTGTAGTATTCACTATTTTTATCTGTGATATTAAAGGCTGGTGGAGGTAGTGGTCTAAACTGACTTGCACTATCGATCGCCATTGTTCTTATTTCAGCCCAATGTGGTTCAGCCGCAGATGCATACATTGGCGGGGTTGGCACCCAACGACCAGGAGAATCTTTTACGGTATATCTTTCCGCACTTCTTGTTTGCGCATAATTGTCTTTTTTACTCCATGCAATGATGCTACTACTTACTTCCTTTGCAAAGGCCTCAGACGCGTCAATCATTTTATTGGGCATGCCATTTCGCTTGACCAATTTTTTTAAACTATCTGTGTAATCCTGCATGCTGCCTTCTGGGAAAGTCACTGCTTGACCCACCGTCGCGTAAGCAACTAGTGCAGCATAAGGGAAATCAATGTTTGCCGTGTCTTTTGGCTGAGGGATTGTTGCCAGTCCCTTTAATTGACCTGCTAAACTTTGGTATTCAGCTGGCGCACCTGCGGCCATCACTTCGTACCCTGCAATTGCAGCATAGGCATAGTTTCTCGAAGCAACAATTGGACTGAAATTATTCCCCATCACCACCTGATTTAATTCATGCACCGTATAGGCATACAAATCGGGATTCTGCGTGATCTTTTTAAAGTCATTGGATTGGTTGCAGGCTACCATTGATATTGCAAATAGCAATATGGCTATTAATTTATTCATTGAAAACAATTGAAAGTATATAAGGAAATAGCACGGTAACAAATGACACATGCATGAAAATAGATCAATGCAATTGCACGATACTATTTGAAAAAAGAAATCTTAAGCAATTATTTTAGGAGGCGGCCCTTGAATCGTTAAATAATTGCTTATTAAACGCGCTGCGTAACGATAACCAGTCGTTACATTCGCTGAATTTGCTGGAACTAGATGCCAGCTATTATTTTGTTCAATGTAATCAAAGCTGATAAATTTGGCCGTAGATTTTCCCAATGGGATAGACTGCTTGTCTGAACCTGCAGTAGAAAGATCCTGCGCTAATTTATAAAAATCTTCTCTTGCATTTTTAATGTGCAAACGATCTTGGTTGGGTAATACTTTTAATTCTAAGCTATCATTGTAAATTCTTCTTTGAACATACTGATACACAATACCCTTGATTACAATCTCGCCATCCACTCTTTCGAACTGTGGATTATTGGCGTAATAAGGTAAATTAATTGGGGTCTTGATGGTTACTAAATAGGCCGGATCATAGTCATGCACTTCAATCAGATTGACCAATTGATCAGCTGCTTTTTGATCAAAGAAATTGGAAACCAACCTGTATCCAAATCCGTTAAAAAGCAAAATGCCCAAGAATAATATAGCGCCTATTTTTTTCAATGACCTAAATTAAAACTTTTTACCGAAATCCTTCCATTATAAAGGGAAGATTTTTTGTATTTTCACCCTCTCAAACCATATGATCTTATGCGCAAAATAATACTGTCCGTCTTGGCAATCCTGCTTTTAAGCCTTACTGCAGTGTATTTATTCATTCCTAGTCAAATCAGCATCAAAGGAAGTCAAATGGTATACCAGCCTACGACAACTGTCATTAGAGGGATGATGCAGACCTCTAAATGGACGGAGTGGATGCCAAAAGAGATTGAGCTAAAAATAACTAGTAGTTTGGTTGCCACCATTCAAACAGCATTGAATCAAGATGGCGTTCAGGTGCCAGTAGTGTTTTCAATTGAAAATGGAGAAAATAAGAACGCATTGATAAGTTTTGAAACGAGTATGGACAACAGTCAATGGTCGCCAATCGCAAGAATTCAGTATTATATGTTCGC
>CALPLN020000106.1 GCA_943324415.2 Sediminibacterium ginsengisoli
AACGAGGCAAGCAAAGCAGCTGCCTTCAAGTTTGGATTAGATGCCACTGTATGTGCCCTGAATGGTGGAGAAGACTATGAACTACTCTTTACCATGAAGCAAGCAGATTACGATAAAATGACCATGCAAGAAGAAATTAGTGTGATTGGATATATGTGTGATGCATCTGAGGGTAAAAAATTAATCACTAAAGGAAATAATCTTTTTGATATTACTGCACAAGGTTGGAATGCTTTTGCAAAAGAAGCCTAATAATAAATCTCCTTATTGATCAACGCCAATTCTGCAGATAATAAAAGTAGGTTGGCGTTTTTGTTGAATTCAATTGTACCACCAATTTGTTTATGAGACATCAGCTTTGCTGGATATGCACTACACATTTTTACAGCCTCGTCTAGTGAAACTCCAACATGATGTACCAGATTCTGAACAGACTTCAACTGTGTTAATGCAGAGCCACTTAGGGTTCCAGCTGATTCAAATTTATCTCCAACTAGTTGGTGTTGATACAATCCTGTGCTAGTTGCTGTCACAGCATCGGTGATACAGAACAATCGATCCCCCATTATTTTTTTAGCAATTTGTATAGCAGAAAAATCAACATGGTAACCATCTGCAACGATACTACTCATGGCTGTTGGGTGATTGAACAATGCGCCAACAACTCCAGGAGCACGATGTTGTAATGGACTCATTGCATTGAAAAGATGCGTAGCCACCGGAATGCCATCGTTAAAAAATTGCATCGCGGTTTCATAGCTCGCATTGGTATGTCCAGCAGAAACAACGACACCTGCCTGTTGAATGGTATTGATTATTTCAGGAGTACAAATTTCGGGCGCCAAAGTAATCATACTTATTGCATCTTTCCCGTAGGCTAAAACAGATCTGACTTCTTGTATATCAGGCGCATGAATGACAGCCTCATCGTGTGCGCCCTTTTTATTTACATTAATCCATGGGCCTTCAATATGTAATCCAATACAACCCATACCACCAGCGGCTTTGTAGGCCTTCACGGCATCAATGGATGCATAGATGACTTCATTACTCTGAGATGCAATGGTGGGCTGAAAAAATGCCGTACCCCCTACTAAACAAGATTGATGAATTTTTTCAATGGTCGCTTTTTCAGGAAACTCAGACAATAGTTTACCACCTGCACCATATAATTGTAAGTCAATGAAAGCGGGCACAATGAATGGAACAGCATTGTCTTGATCAAATCCTCTTTGGTCTAAAGCAACTACTACACCATGCTCAATGTGAACCACAATATCATGGATCCATTTTGATCCAGTGAACAAGGCCCTAGTTGAATATTGTGAAATCATATATAAGATTAAATGGCTTGGATCGTAAAAAAGTCTGCGTCTTTCCAAAACGGAAATTGTGCCCTGCTGTGATCTAATTCTTCTCGTTCTAATGTAATTTGAAACACCGCCTCTTGGTCTGCACAATGGTATAAGACTTCACCCAAAGGGCCTACTATCATTGAGTTTCCGCTGTGTGCAATATTATTGCCATCTAATCCAACCCTGTTCACCCCTACTACAAAAGCTTGATTTTCTATGGCCCTTGCAACCAATAATGTTTTCCATGCGTGGCTTCTTTTTTCTGGCCAGTTAGCAACATAGATCAACACATCGTATTCGTTGTTAGCAGCTTGTCTTGACCAAATAGGAAAACGAAGATCATAACAAATTTGTAGATTAATTTTCCATCCTTTTACACTTGCAATTAATCTTTTGTTGCCAGCCGTATAATGTTGATCCTCTCCTCCGAATGCAAAAAGGTGTCTTTTATCATAATGCCCCAATTCCCCATTGGGTAACATCCATATAAGTCGATTGTAATAATGTCCTGCTTCTTGAATCATTAGGGATCCTGTAAGTACTATTTTTTGTTCCATTGCAATACGACGCATCCATTGGACACTAGGCCCATCCATGGTTTCAGCGTGTAGCTCTGGCTGCATACTGAAACCTGTATTGAACATTTCTGGTAGAATCACAATTTCGGTTGGTGCTTCTAAGCTCAATATTTTTTGTTCTAATAAAGTGAGATTGGCTCCTTTATCTTCCCAATAAAGATGGGACTGAATCAATGTAAGTTTAAGTGTAGACAAAGGAATAAAATTTATGTCTATGAGTAAATGCATTATAAAGATAAGGCAAATTAATAGACGATGATTGCCCTTATGCTTTGTAAAGCGCCTGCACAATTGGTTGGTATAAGATGGGTTCAAATCCGCGCTGGTGTAAAAAGGCCTGTGTTTTCGCCATACGACTAAGGCCACGCTCACCTTTTAAGCTTGTCCATTTTTTTGTGGCAAGGCTTTGAAGTGTTTTCATGTAGGCGGCCTCATCAATTGCCCTTAACCCGATTTTGATATTGTAACTACTCACTCTTTTTTGTTGTAAAGCGTGTTGAATTTTGACTTTGCCCCATCCCTTAATTCTAAAATGTCCACCCGCAAACTGTGTGGCAAAACGTTCTTCGTTTAAAAAGTTTTCTGCAATCAGGTCCGACATAATTTCTTCTACTTCGTCCATGGTCATTCCAAGTTCGTATAGCTTGTCCCTGACCTCCTGTTGTGCCCTTTCTTGGTAGGCACAATAGTGCCGTATCCTTTGTATAGCTTGCTCCTTACCAATTCGAACTTTCTTCATAATGTCAATAAGAATTGCTAAAATAGCTTTTTAATCTTAAGATTTTACTTTAGTTTCGTTCTAGTTATTCAAGGGGGAAATTCCACCTTAAAAAAATCAAAAATCGAACGCATGAAGTTTATTGTATCCTCTTCTTCTTTGTTAAAACACCTTCAACAAATTTCTGGTGTAATCAATACCAATACCGTATTGCCTATTTTGGAAGATTTTTTATTCGAAATCGAAGATAAAAAATTGAACATTGTAGCGACCGATTTAGAAACGGTAATGCGTGTTCAAATGGAAGTAGAAAGCAAGGCGAATGGACGTGTTTGTATTCCTGCAAAAATCTTAATTGATTCATTAAAGAATATCGCAGACCAGCCATTGACTTTTAATATTGATAAGAACTATGCAGTAGAAATCACAAGCGATAATGGAAAGTATAAAGTGATGGGCGAAAATCCGGACAACTTCCCAAAAGAGCCTACAGCAGACGATACAACGGGATTCAACATGACTAGCGGTGGATTGTTAACAGCGATCAACAAAACATTATTTGCAGTGAGTGGAGATGATTTGCGTCCAGCAATGACGGGTGTTTTCTTTGAATTAACAAAGGAAAGCGTTCAATTTGTTGCCACAGATGCACATCGTTTGGTGCGTTATAAAAGAACAGATGTAAAAGCGACACAAAATGCTTCTTTCATCGTTCCTAAAAAGCCATTGAACTTATTAAAGAATGCATTGCCAGATAATGATGACTCTATTACAGTTAGCTTCAATAACAATCATTTATTTGTGGAGCATGGATCTACACAATTAATTTGTCGATTGATTGATGCAAGATTCCCAGATTATAAAGTGGTAATCCCTGCAGACAATCCTTATCGTTTAACCGTGAATAAACACGACTTCCAAAATGCATTACGCCGCGTGAATGTATTTAGTAATAAGAGCACCAATCAAGTGGCTTTAAATATCACTGGTAACGAGTTACAGATGGCAGCACAGGATATCGATTTCAGCTTCGAAGGTAATGAGCGCATGAGTTGTGAATACCAAGGAGAAGATATCCAAATTGCCTTTAACGCTAAGTTTTTAATTGAGATGTTGAACGCAGCAGATACGGACGAGGTGTTCATTGAGTTGTCTACTCCAAGTAAGGCTGGTTTAATCAAACCTTCAGAACAAGCACCAGGTGAAGATTTGTTAATGTTGGTTATGCCATTAATGTTAAATAGCTAATCCCTATCCTATACAAAGTCTTCAACAAGACTTAAGAAGAACCCGTTGTATCTGCTAGCAGAACATCGGGTTTTTTATTTACATTTATGTCCTAAATACATTCTCATGTTAGAAACCATTAAAAACTATTTTGAACATATTCCAAGTACGCATAGGGCTTTGCTATTGGCGGGTGGTATTACCTTTTTTTGGTTGGTAGAAATTGCAGCACCCCTTTTTAAATTTGAATACAATAAGATTAAACATGCGGGCCTGAATTTATTTTTCACGTTTACGACCATTGTCATCAATTTTGCTTTTGCCCTATTGATGGTGAAGGCAAGTGATTGGACAGTACAACAAAATTTTGGTCTGCTACATGTGATACAACTTACTCCTTGGATAGAAGCGATAGTGGGATTATTACTACTAGATTTTATTGGAGCTTATATGGTACACATGATTGAACATAAGGTAAAATTTTTATGGAAATTTCATATGGTACATCACGCAGATACCAAGGTAGATACCACTACAGGCAATAGACACCATCCAGGAGAATCGGTTGTAAGAGCGGTGTTTGCAATCATTGCCGTATTCATTTTAGGTACACCGATGTGGATGGTCATGGTGTATCAAAGCTTAAGTGTTGTGTTAACGCAATTTAACCACGCCAATATTTATATTCCAAAATGGTTTGATAAAACCTTTGGTTTAATTATTGTTTCTCCAAATATGCATAGAGTTCATCATCATATTACACGTCCACAAACCGATAGTAATTATGGAAATATATTTTCATTTTGGGATCGACTATTAGGAACCTATAATGCTACACCGATGGATCAAATTGTATACGGATTGGATGTGTTAGACAATTCAAAAGATGGCTCATTGGCATACCAACTAAAAGCACCATTTGATAAATCTGTCAAATCGGATTATTAATCTGCTCTTTTTCATAAAACGTTATTCTCATTTTCAAATGACCTTAAATAAAAAACATTCATGAGCAAAGTTGGTGCTTTTATTCCTGCACGCTATGCGGCTACAAGATTTCCAGCAAAGCTGATGCAAATCCTTGGCGACAAAACGGTGATTAGACATACCTATGATAACACGGTTGCCACTGGTTTATTTGATGAAGTGTATGTAGTCACAGATAGTGAAATTATTTTCAACGAAATCGTAACCAATGGTGGAAAAGCCATCATGAGTCAACGCGCACACGAAAGTGGAAGTGATAGAATCGCAGAAGCGATAGCTGATTTGGAGATGGATATTGTAGTGAATGTACAAGGAGACGAGCCATTTGTAAAACGCGAACCATTAGAACAAGTACTTGCTTGTTTTCAAGACCCAAAAGTACAAGTGGCTTCATTGATGCAGGTGTTAACGAATCAAGCATCCATTGAAGATCCTAATTATGTGAAAGTGGCAGTAGATAAAAAATGGAATGCGTTGTTTTTTTCACGTAGTGTAATCCCTTATCCAAGGGCAACAGATATTGCTATTACCTATTATGAACATGTGGGTGTCTATGCTTTTAAAAAGCAGGCATTACTTGATTTCACCAACTGGCCAATGTCACCACTAGAGGCTGCAGAAAAAATTGAATGCTTGCGTTATCTAGAAAACGGCGTCTCTATTAGAATGGCAGTAACCAATTATATGGGTGTTGAAATTGATACGCCCGAAGATTTAATTAAAGCTGCAGCTTTATTAAAATAGACGCTCTTATTTAACCCAGCCCTCTCTTTATACAATTAAAAAAGATTCATGAACAAAGGAAAATTATTTCAGTCAACAGTAGTCGCTGCATTAGCAGGATTTATTTTTGGTTTTGACATGGTAGTTATATCTGGTGCAGATAAACCCATTCAAGAATTATGGCAAACCACACCTTGGTTCCATGGATTCTTTATTATGTCAATGGCTTTATGGGGAACTGTGCTTGGATCAATTTTTGCCGGTGCACCAACAGAAAAATATGGTCGTAAGAAAGTATTGATCTGGTTGGGCGTCTTGTTTATTGCTTCTGCGATTGGATCTGCGATTGCACAAGATCCATATACTTTCTCTTTCTTTAGATTGATTGGTGGAATTGCCATTGGTGTTTCATCAGTAGTAGCACCAACGTATATCTCTGAGATTTCAAATAAAAACAACCGTGGGAAACTGGTAGGCATGTATCAATTCAATATTGTCTTTGGAATATTGGTGGCGTATTTGTCTAATTATTTTTTACAAGGTGTAGGTGGAGCAAATGATTGGCGTTGGATGTTGGCGGTGTTATTGGTGCCGTCCTTGATTTATACTTTCATGGCAGTTGGATTGCCGGAGAGCCCAAGATGGTTGCTGTCTGTGAAGGGAGACGAAGCTACTGCGAGAAAAAATCTAGCAGCAGTGGGCGTAGAAAATATAGAAGAGACCATTCAAGAAATCAATGCAGCCAATGCGCAAGAAAAATCTTTTGGCAGCGCTAACTTATTTACAAAGCACCATGTTAAAATAATTTCACTAGCATTTTTCATTGCTTTTTTCAATCAGGCTTCGGGTATTAACTTCCTTTTATATTATGCTCCAAGAATTTTAGAAGAAGCTGGATTTGCAAAAGACAATTCTCTACTGAGTTCGATCTCCATTGGAATGATGAACCTAGTATTTACATTTGTTGGACTTTGGTTGATTGATCGCATTGGTCGTAAAACACTTTTGATCATTGGTTCCTTTGGATATATCATTAGTTTGTCCATGGTGGCCTA
>CALPLN020000107.1 GCA_943324415.2 Sediminibacterium ginsengisoli
AAAAGGAAGAAATCCCAAGCCTGAACTTAGCTCTAAGGCATTTATTTCACCTTTATTCAGTTTTTGGTTAATTCTATTGCTCAGACTAGCAGTATCTTTTTTATCCAGTTTATTACTCAGGGCCAAGACCATTGCCTTGCTTAAGGCTTTTGCACTATCAGGAATATTATTGACTTTATCAATTTGCAAAGACAACTTGAGTGCGGGTAAATTATCCACCCCAGTTCCTCCTTGTGTTATACTCATAACGCCTTCTACATTTTCTGCCAATACACGGTCTGCTGCAAAAGCATATGCGGCATACTGAATTTGTTGTTGTCCAATACGAATAAATTGTAAGTGATTTTCTGGATCAATTTCTACTCGAATAAAGTACACTGTTGTAGCCCAATTAATTTTTTCAAATTGACCTAGGGTAATTATTTTTCCTGGTTCTGTTGCGCCAATTAAAATGGTAAATAAACCTAATGGACTAGTTGTAATGGATTTTAATTCTTGATACAATAGCGCTTCCTCTAAAGTGTCTTTTAAAATACTAATTCTTAGTTGGATCAATTTATTTGCCATAATCACTCCATTACCTGTTCTAGCGACTGCCTGAAAGGCAATGCCCTTATGGTTTTGACAAAACCCTATTTGGTAGTATAGCAGGCATAAAATTAAAAATAAGTATCTCATGGTTTTATGAATTTTATGTGTTTAACCCAATAGGAAGGAACAGGCACGTTCGCCATGAACTCTGGTAAATAAAATACTTGCATCAGATAAATACCATTCGCCATTCCACTTATATCAATCGGTGTTGCTAAATAACTGCTCATGTATTTTGTTTGATTGTTCATGATTGTGCTTCCATTTAAATCAAAAATTTTATATCCAAAGAGAACGATATCTGGCTCTTTTGAAACAAGTACAATGGCGTTTCCATCCCTATTGTATTTTAATTCAATGCTAGGATTGTATTTTTCCCATAGCCCCCCTTTTTCAAATCGACGGATGGCTGGTTGTAAAAATCCTGCACTACATAAATAGGTATTCGATAGATCGAGTTGCATGGAGGTAGCTCCAAGATCAAGTCGCCAATCCACTTGAAATCCATCCACTTGATTTTGTATATAACTATCAGCCGCCAGGCTAAATGTTTGTAAAGGCAATATTTGACCATTCGCATCCTGCAAACAAGGGGGGATACAGACCAATAGGATACTAAATAATAATTTTAAAACGCGCATAGGCTAAACCTACACTTTATGGATTCCCCTATTCAAGTATTTATACCTTGAAGTTTCAAATAAATCATTCACAGAATCAACATATTGATAAAAATTATTATCTTTAATCAGTGATTTTTTAAAAATAGTTTCTATGAAATACAAGATTTTAATTTTCGTACTTAGCATTGGCTTTTTTGCATGTAGTAAAGGAGGAGATACACCTGCACCCACTCCTAAACCACCTGTTGTCATTGAACCTAGTTTAACTGCAACCAATGGGGTGCTGATAGATATTGATCCAGGTGCTACCAATATTTACGCCGTAGTGGGTACTTCGCAAAAAATTGAAGTTAAGTTGGCCGCTATACCTACAAGTGGGGTAACGATTGATACTAAATTGATTAAAGTTGCAGACAATACAACTGCCTTCACCAATAGTATTTCAAGCACAAGTTTTTCTACCCCGGTAACCATTACTGGATTGGTACCAGGAGTACTATACAACCTTTCTGTTGTTGTTACTTCTAAAAATACCGCGTCGAATACCAAAACGATTGAATTTAAAATAGCCGCAAAATAAATTTAGCGACTTATAAAATATTGGTCCCTTATCTTTTTAGATAGGGGATTTTTTTTGTAACTTATCCTTGAATACATCCATCATTTTTCATGTAAACCATATATTATGACTTCACTAAAACGATTTATTACACTGATTTGTTTACTTAGTTTTTCTTTGCCCATTTTTGCGCAAAAAAAATATACCGAAAAAGATCTTGCAGGATTAAAGCAAACCCTTATGCAGTCTGTTGCAGGGAAGTCTAAGGAAGTGCAAGTGATGGTAGATCAAATATTTAGTTTTGCCGAATTGGGTTTTCAGGAAGTGGAGACCTCTAAATACATTACTTCTGTTTTAGCAAAAAACGGATTCACCGTAGAAAACGGCATTTCCAATGTACCAACTGCTTGGATGGCAAAATGGGGCAATGGTTCACCTGTTATTGCCTTAGGTAGTGATGTGGATTGTATCCCTAAAGCCTCACAAAAACCAGGCGTAGCCTATAAAGCACCCATTGTAGAAGGGGCACCAGGTCATGGAGAAGGACACAATTCTGGCCAAGCGGTAATTATCTATGCCGCAATTGCAATGAAGGAATTAATGGAACGTGAAAAATTACCGGGAACGATTGTCATCTGGCCTGGTATCGCCGAAGAATTAGTGGGCACAAAAGCTTGGTACGTTCGTGACGGTTATTTTAAAAATGTAGATGCTTGTATTTTCACACATGTGAGTGGCGATTTTACTTCTAGTTATGGTGACAATGGCGGCAATGGTTTAGTGAGTGTAAGATTTGATTTTGAAGGTGAGGCGGCGCATGCAGCAGGTCAACCATGGAGAGCAAAAAGTGCTTTGGATGCGGTGGAGTTAATGAATGTGGGATGGAACTTTAAGAGAGAACATCTTAAACCTACCAACAGATCGCACTATGTCATTGTAGATGGTGGAGACCAACCCAATGTGGTGCCTAGTAAGGCAAGCGTTTGGTATTATTTTAGAGAACGTACTTACGAAGACATAAAAATGAATTATGAATCTGGTATTAAAATAGCAGAGGGCGCGGCGATGATGACCAATACAAAAATGACGCATCAAATGTTAGGTACGGCATGGCCAGGACATTTCAATAAACCATTAGCAGAAGCCATGTATGCGAATATTAAAAAAGTTGGGATGCCAGTTTGGGATGAAAAAGACATTGCTTTGGCTAAAGGGGTACAAGCGTTGGTGGAAGCGCCAAAGAAAGACCAGCAAGGCAATCCAATTGATGGATTAAAATCTACCATTGATACATTAAAAGGTTCTGTAGCATTTTCATGGGGCGGGGGATCAGATGATATTGCAGATATTTCTTGGAACCTACCTACCATTGTTTTAAGATACCCTGCCAATATTCCTGGCACAAAAGGACACCATTGGGCAGATGCTATCGCAATGGCGACACCAATTGCACATAAGGGTTCCTTGGTAGGTGCCGAAGCAACAGCTATGACCTTATTGGATTTGTTTACGAAGCCAAATTTAGTGGCAGATGCTAAAAAATATTTTAAGGAAGTGCAGACTAAAGACGTTCAGTATATTCCTTTCATTACCAAAAACGATCCACCAGCGATTCATTTAAACAAAGAAATTCAAGGGGTGTATAGACCACAATTGGAGAAATTTTATTACGATCCAAGTAAATACAGTTCTTATTTAGAGCAATTGGGTATCGTATACCCAACAATCAAGCAATAAAAGGATTCAAAAAAGACACGAACTAATTATTCGGGTCTTTTTTTAATTATAAAAGTCTATCAAAATAGTAGACTATATAATATTTTTACTTATTTTTGGCCTATCGTCATGTGGCCGAACGGATAGGCAAGGGTCAGCAAAACCCTTCACGATGGTTCAACTCCATCCATGACAGCAATGAGATTTGGGCGGTATTTTGATACCGCCTTTACTTTTCCCTCTATCTGCAAGGAATTATGTAGTAAATTAGTATTCTATATAAACTAAAATTATGCAGACAATAATCAAGCAATGCTTAACCGCCCTTGTAACAATTTGTACACTGAATGTGGTGAATGCGCAAGTACCGAATGATGTATATCGTTTGGAGTCCGTTTCTAGACCTAAAATTTCACCAGAGGGAAATTGGATTTTATATAGTCAATCAAAAATCGATTCAGCTAAAGACAGAACCATATCAAAGCTATACATGATGAGTGCTGACGGAAAAGAGACCATCACTTTAACAGAACAAACAAAGGGTGTTGGTAATTACCAATGGAGCCCGGATGGCAAATATATTTCTTATTTAAGCAAGGGTGCCAACGAAGACAATGGTTCACAACTATTTTTAATGGACCGTCGCGGTGGAGAAGGTGTTCAGTTATCAGATATAAAAGGGGAGATACAAGATTATGTATGGTATAATCATGGTAAGAAAATAGTTATGGTCATTAAAGATTTTAATTATGCAGACACCGCTAAATCAAAAGTTAGAAAGCCATACGAAATCAGCAGGTATAAATTTAAGCAGGATAACGAAGGTTATTTAGATAATAGAAAAACGCATTTATATGTTTTAGATGTGCAAACAAAAAAATTAGACACATTAACAAGAGGCAACTTTAATGAATCAGATGTGGCAATCAGTTCTGACGACAAGATGATTGCTTATTCAAGCAATGTGACATCCAATCCTGACAAGAACTCCAATACAGATTTGTTTTTATTATCCTTAACCAAAGGTGCTACACCATTGCAGTTCACAAGTTTTAAAGGGGCCAATAACAATCCCGTGTTTAGCCCTGACAATACTAAAATTGCTTTTTTACAATCCAATTCAGATAAGGACTATGATATGTATGATTTAGCACAATTAGGTATTTATGATATTAAAACAAATACAGCAAAAATTGTATCAGCAAAATATGATCGATCTTTCTCTAGCATTTATTGGTCTATTGATGGTCAGTCTATTTTAACTTTAGTAGAAGACGATCGTAAGCAACATGTAGTTCAATTCAATATTCAAACAGAAAAGCCTGAATTGTTAAGCAATGAAATGGGTGTGTATAGTGCAATGGACATGAATGACAAAGGAGACATGGTATTGCTATTTAGTAATTTAGAAACACCAAACGAAATTTATAGTTTTCAAAATAAAACGGCTAAAAGATTGACACACTTACAAGATCGTTTTGTTGCAAGTGTAAAAAAAGGATATCATAAAGGATTCCAATCTACCTCTTCTGATGGTACGATCGTGTCTGGCATTTTACACTTACCCGATAGTAATGCAAAAAATTTACCATTGATTTTATTTATACATGGTGGTCCTGTAGCACAAGATGACTTTGCATTTGATCTGACCTCTCGTATTTACGCTCAGGCGGGTTATGCAGTTGCCAATGTGAATTATCGTGGAAGTAGCGGAAGAGGACTAGCTTATGTAAGTGCGATTTCTGGTGACTGGGGTAACAAAGAAGTAAAAGATATTATTGGTGCAGCAGACTATTTAATTAAGGAAGGTATTGCAGATCCAAACAGACTGGGTATTGCCGGTTGGAGCTATGGTGGTATTTTGTCCAATTACACGATTGCCACAGATAAGCGCTTTAAAGCAGCTGTGAGCGGAGCAGGTAGTTCTTTAATGATCTCGGTGTATGGATCAGATCAATATATCGCTCAATATGAGGCTGAGATTGGGAAGCCTTGGGAAAATCCAAAAAAATGGGAGGCCTTATCTTATCCATTCTTTAAAGTAAAAGAAATCAAAGCGCCTACATTATTCATGGCGAGTCAGGCAGATTTTAATGTACCAGTGATTGGCGCAGAACAAATGTACCAGGCATTCAAATCAGAGGGTATCCCAACTGAGTTAATTATTTATCCAAATCAAAACCATGGTATTCGAGTGCCAAGTTATATTGTACACCGTCACAATGCCCATATCAATTGGTTTAATAAATATTTAAAATGAAAATAATGTTTACCTGGGTACTTTTTATCGGCGTGATTGCAGTGAATGCCTTGGCCAATATACTTCCTATTAATGGGATGAATACGGGCCAGGTTTCAGGCTTTTATCCGAATGCTTTTGTCCCAGCTGGATTTACATTTTCTATTTGGGGTATCATTTATTGCATGTTAATGTCTTATACGATTGCCTTAACTTATTTTACTATTAAACGCAGCCAGTATGAAAAAGTATTCGCTTTTATCGAGCGCATAAATCCTTATTTTCTGACGACTTGTGTTTTAAATATGGCTTGGATAATAGCATGGCATTATTTGCAGATTGAATTATCTGTACTTATTATGCTTTTGTTTTTAATTACATTGATTCAATTGTTTTTGAAAAGTAGAACTGGCATTTATGATCTAACAAAAACGCAGCGTCTATTGCTCGATACGCCTTTTATGGTCTATCTAGGTTGGATTTCGGTGGCGACTATTGCAAATAGCACAGCCTTATTGGTATCCTATCAATTTAACGGCTTTGGCTTGGCTCCAATGTACTGGAGTGTAATCATGATTTTAATTGCCTTGATACTCTCAGCGGTTATGCTAAAAAAATATCAAGTTGGCTCATATGCATTGGTGGTTGCCTGGGCATTCTGGGGGATAAGAGCAAGACAAGGATCCGATTATCCTCTGATACAATCAATCACAACCATTGGGATTGCATACTTACTTGTAATGACAGTTATCACATTCACAAAGAACTACAATAAAAGTAAAATTGCATAAATTGCGGTATGATTACCAAACAAGCATTGAAAGTCCTATTTCCAGGTTTAGAAGAAGGTTTATACGATGCCATTTTAGAAAATGCAGAAATTAAAGAAGTGGCAGCG
>CALPLN020000108.1 GCA_943324415.2 Sediminibacterium ginsengisoli
ACATATGAGAACTGAACAAAGGTTGTCCATGTAATTTGTGGTATTTCTCACTCTCGTCAATTAAAGCACTAATCCATGGCAACCATTTTTTAGAAGCATGGTCTGTATGTAAAACTACAGGCACATCATAAAATTTAGCTACCTGGTGAACGTGTAATGCACCCGCAATGGCACCTTGGATATTGGCTTGCAAATTATCATTTGGCATACCCTTACCTGCAATAAACTGAGCACCACCATTTGAGAACTGAATGATGATTGGAGACTTTACTTTAGCTGCTGTTTCAATCGCCGCATTGATGGTATCTGTACCAGTCGTATTCACTGCTGGGATGGCAAAATTATTTGCTTTAGCATCGTTGTATAATGCTTCTAATTCTTTACCGTATAAAACACCTGATCTGTATTTGTTCATAGTTTAATGATTGAGTGACAAATATACAATTTAAGACCCAAACGTATGTTAGCTAGACCTTTAAATCCCGCTTAATTTAATCTATAAATCCTTTTGATTTCATCCAATCGTCATTGTACACTTTTCCTATATATCTACTTCCGTGATCATGAAAGATACACACCACGACATCGGTTGGTGTTAATTTATCTTTTAGTTGTAGGAGCCCTTGAAGACAACCACCAGCAGAGTATCCGCAAAACAAGCCTTCTTCCTTTGCAATTCTTCTTGTCATGAGTGCACCTTCTTTATCTCCCACTTGTTCAAAATGGTCAATCACCGACATGTCATAATTGGCAGGGACAAAATCTTCTCCAAATCCTTCAGCGATATAAGGCTTAACATAATTCATGTCCACTTCGCCTGTTTGAAAATAATGGGTTAACAAAGAACCAATTGGATCAATCGCCCAAACTTGAATATTCGGATTTTGTTCTTTTAAATATTTTGCTGTTCCAGTAATGGTACCACCTGTACCTGCAGTACAAACTAAGTGGGTAATTTTACCTTCTGTTTGACGCCAAATTTCAGGACCAGTTGATTCATAATGGGCCTGTCTATTTGCTAGATTGTCATACTGGTTAAAGAAGTGTGAATTAGGAATTTCTGTAGCTAATTTTCTGGCTACAGAATAATAACTTGCTGGATCTTCAGGAGCTACATTGGTAGGGCAGACAATGACTTCGGCACCAACAGCTCTTAGAATATCCATCTTCTCTTTGCTTTGTTTGTCAGTTGTAGTGAAGATGCATTTATATCCTTTTACAACGGCGGCCAATGCTAAGCCCATTCCGGTATTGCCACTCGTGCATTCTATGATGGTGCCGCCTGGTTTCAATTTACCTTCTGCTTCTGCAACTTCCACCATTTTCAATGCCATCCTATCTTTAATGGAATTGCCTGGATTAAAATAATCTACTTTAGCCAAGATAGTTCCTGGAATACCTTCACTTACTTTATTTAAACGAATGATTGGGGTATTGCCAATTGTCTCTAAAATATGATTTAACCACATAAAAAGTGTTGCTTTTATTGGTGGTGAAATTAAGTTAAAATACCCTAATACTAAAGGATGTTAGCAAAATTGCTTGTAATGATTTCGCAAAATTGGGTGTCAATCATTTTTTCAGCCAAAGCAATCATATTTGAAAACGCTTTTGCGTTGCTGATGCCATGACCAATGATGACTGGCTTATTTACACCCAATACAGGTGTGCCCCCATAATTTTCGAAATGGAAACGTCCAAAAAAGGAGTCATTTCCCAAACCTTGATGTGCAGCAGCTTCATACATTGCCTCTGCCGTCTTTAAAATCACATTTCCTGTAAATCCATCACATACAATGACGTCTGCTTTGTCGTTAAAGACATCACGACCTTCTACATTGCCGATGAAATGTACATGTGTATTTTCTTTCAAAAGAGGATAAGTCGCTTGAGCTAATAAATTGCCTTTCCCTTCTTCCTCGCCAACATTTAATAAACCTACGGTAGGCGCATCAATATTGAGGATATGCTTTGCATATAAATTCCCTAAAATGGCAAATTGATTTAATTGTTCTGGCTTACAATCCGCATTCAAACCTACATCTACAAGGATGCCTGTTTTGCCATTTAATTTTGGTAAGAGGGAAGCGATGGTGGGTCTCAAGACCCCTTTAATTGGCTTGATGCTAAACATAGCACCAACTAACATCGCACCGGTATTGCCTGCACTTAGAAATGCATCAATCTTTCCTTCGGCTAAATATCGGAAACCAATTGCAATGGAAGAGTTTGGTTTTTCCTTAAGTGCTTTTGTTGGATGCTCATGGTAACCAATGACTTCTGGTGCATGTATCAAATGCAAAAAAGGTGAGGCAATCCCATGTTGCTGAAAGAGTACTTCCAACTGGGTTGCATCACCTATGCAAAATAAATTGTTTTGAGCATTGGATAAATATTGTTGAACGCCTTTGACAGCTTCCAATGGGGCGAAATCGCCACCCATCATATCTATACCAATATTCATTTATTGGTTAATTATGCTTTTAAAGGCGCTTTCTCAGCTACTAATTTACCTTTATAGTACAACTTACCTTCTTGAACGTGCGCACGATGACGAACGTGGATTTCTCCTGTTGTACCATCTTTGCTTAAAGTTACTTCTTGAGCAACATAGTGAGTTCTTCTTTTAGCGCTACGTTGTTGTGAGTGTCTGCGTTTAGGATTAGGCATCTCTTATTTTTTAAATTTTTTAATCTATTTTATTTTCTATTCTACTTGTCTACTTTTTCGTTAGACGCAATCGCGTCTTAGTCCTTTAAATCTTTGAACTGATCCAATCCTTTCCAGAGCTCTTTTGAAGGGGCTTCGGCAGGAGGGTTTTCATTGAAGAAATTGAGTTGTTCAATCACTTTTTGGTTACAAGTTGATTTCCCTTTGTCATCCAATTTACAGATATGCTGCAAGGGGATACTAAGGTTAATGAATTCGTAAATCCAATTCGCGATTGACAAATGACTTTCGTTACGGTCTAAGTAAAAAATGTCTGGATCTTCCTCTTCACTATTCATCTTATCGGCGTCGTCAACTAGTTTCACAACTATATTGAATTCGTCCCAAAGTTGAACGGTAAGGGGATTACCGCATCGGTCACATAGGGTATCAATTGTCCCGTCAATATCAAAATGCAACTGCATGAAACCGGAATGCTTATCCAAAAGGAGTTTCACTTTGGTTTGGCAATTGCTGAAATCTTGTGGTCCAAAATCTAAAAAGAACTGATCCTCAATACGGTATTCGAACTCGTGTTCACCGGCTGTTAAGCCTACAAATGGAATTTCAAATGACCTGTTATGGCCCATAACCGTACTTTAAGGGTTGCAAAGTTAGTAAAAATCGGTCAAAAGACAAAGTTTATACTAATTTTACTAGATAATTATTCTCTACAAATGTATCGATTTAGACTGGGTTTAAGCAAGTTCATTTTACCTTCTTTATGGATGCTACTTTTTGCGGTCTGTTTATTGGCGCCCTTTTACCCTGAATGGGTTGCAAAATACTATACAGTAGGGTTGTTTCGATATAAGACAATTGTGCTCAATAGGCTATTTGGCTGGGTGCCTTTTGCCATGGGAGAATTAGTGTATATAGTATTCATTATCTTATTGACAATCAATATTATATACTATTTCACTTCATTAAAATTAATTGACAGTTTTTGGCAAAAGATCCGGTTCTTACTCATCAAGTTCACCTGGTTGTTTGTTAAATTATATGTGGTATTTCAGTTCATTTGGGGATTGAATTATTTACAGCCTGATCCTACCCATGCCTTCCAATTAAAAGTCATTCCTCCTGCAAATGCACAGATCGCAGTGGCAGAAATGAATGCTTTAACCTTAGAATTGATCCAAGAGCTAAACCAAACTAAGTCAAAAATAGATTCAATACAGCCCATATTATTGGATTTTAGTCAAGTTATAAAGGAGGTTAGATCTGCATATGCTTCATCAAAAACCTTCAAAATGCAAAAGACGGGGCCATATCCCAATATCAAATCTGCCATTTTCCCAAATTGGGGAGACTATATTGTCTATTTGGCTTTTTATCAGCCCCTAACTGCAGAAGCAATTGTTCGAACCGACCTTCCAATTTTGACGCAGCCTTATACGATAGCACACGAAATGGCACATCAATTTGGGTATGCTTCTGAAACGGAGGCAAATTTTATTGCTTTTGTGATTGCAACAGAAAGTCCGGATCTCATTTTAAAGTATTCGATGTTACTACAAATGTTCACTTATGCGCAGGAGGCACAACTCCTGTTAATTGCGGGCAATCAAGGATATGCTGCATGGAAAATGCAAATTGAAAAAAATAAGGCATTGTTGAGTCCAGCTGTGCTAAAGGATCGTGCCGAGATAAAAGCATTTTTTGCAGCTAGAGCAGACAAGCAAATAGAAGCTTCCTCCAAGCTTTATGATCAATTCTTAAAATGGAATCAACAAGCAGCTGGATTGGCTAGTTATGCAGATGTCTTAAAATGGGTGAGGGCGTATCGACTTAAAACTGGTTCTTCCACATCATACTCTCGATAGGCTTCTCTGGTTGGCCACTGTATTTGGCATTTGCTTTTTTATTGTAGCTCACTTCAATTTCACCATCCACAGGGAAGTAGATCAATTGTCCTATTGGCATGCCTTTGTAAACGCGCACTGGTTGTTTAACAGAAATTTCTAAGGTCCAGTAACCACAGAAACCAACATCACCTTTACCAGCAGTGGCATGGATATCGATTCCTAAACGGCCAGTAGAAGACTTTCCTTCAAGGAATGGCACATGCGCATGTGTTTCGGTATATTCTAAAGTCACACCTAAATAAAAACCAGTTGGCTCTAAAACAAATCCTTCTTCAGGGATTTCAAAATAGGTAATTGTATTGTGTGCTTTGGCGTCTAATACTGCATTGTCATAAGTCGCCAACCACTTACCAAGATGCACGTCGTAACTATTGCTTCCTAGATCTTTACGATGGTAGGGTTCAATTTTAATTGTTCCTTTTTCAATTTCCTCGAGTATACGTGTATCTGATAATATCATCTTAATCTTTTTATGTTTAATTTCGATCTTTAAAACAGACCGCAATCTAATTCAAAATGCCTTTCTTTTATCAACAAAATATTAACGAGACCGCTCATTTAGCCATTTGGTCGATTCAAGAACCAGCGTCTTTTTTTGAGACCGATGTTCAATTGGCTGTTCCAATCGCCAACGAAGAACGAAGAACGCAACATCTGGCAGTGCGTTTATTGTTTAAATTAATGATGCCAGAAGCGGATTTGAGCCAATTGGTGATGGCGGACAATGGGAAGCCGTATTTGTTGGGATTGCCTTTTCATTTTTCATTCTCACATTGTAAAGGTTATGCAGCCTGTGCTGTAGATGATAAGCAACCAGTTGGGATTGATATTGAAATCATTCATCCACGCATTGCAAAAGTGGCACATAAGTTTTTAAATGAGGCAGAAAAAGTAATGATTGCAGACTTGGATGAAATAGACCAACTAAATCAGATGGCCTTTTTATGGGCAGCTAAGGAATCCATGTATAAGCAATACGAGCAATTGGGAATCGATTTTGCCAAAGATTTTAACGTACTTGAATTGGCAAAAGGGGATAGGGGAAAAGTCCCTGCAGAAATTTTACACAAAGGGAACAAATTGGATGTGTTGTTGGACTTCCATTTTGGAACAGACTATATCTGTGTGACTTGCTATCGATAATTATTCTTCTAGTCCAAGTGTTTCATCGTCTTCTAACAAATCTAAATGAATGGCATCTGCACCTGCGATACCTTCAATGGATCCTTTGATATGCATAGCGTTAAGCAATACTTTTTCAAGTTGCTTTTCTCTTGCTTTCCAAAGTTTTTCCATGGCGTCTCTTTCTTTCTGAATGCTTGAACGCATTTGTCTAAATCCTTCACCAACAGCTTTCCATTGCTCGTTGAATTCATTGCTAGTTAAATAGTCGTAAAGGAAGCTCATCTTGTCTCCTTTATTCACTTGGCTCTTTTTTGATTCATGTATTTTCAGCATCGCATTTCTCAACAATAATGCAACGCTTTTTACTTCTTGGAAAGAACAGATATAGACACCGTCTTTTTCACCAAATCGATCCAATTCTTTAGGGAATGTTTGCGTAACAATCACTGCAATATCTGCACCTTGACTGCGCATGTCTGCTTTTAGTTTATCAATCCACTCTTGGTTGAAGTCTTTGGTTCTTTTACTTTCGTAGATAATTTTTCCAGCTTCTTGACCAAGATTGTTACGAACCAATTGAATGCAATCAGCGCCTCTAACTCCTTTACCTACCTCTGAGATTTGATCAAAAGGGAAACTAGTTTTAAGCAATTCTTCTAATAACAATTCCTGCACCTCACCTTGCATTTGCATACTGCCTTGTTCTGCTTTACGTCGCATTTCTTCGGCTAGTTTGCGTTGGTCTTCTAACTGTTTTTCTAATTCTTTTACTTTTAAAATATGTTCTTGATCTTTTATAGATAAGCGCTCTGCTTCTTCTTTTTGAATTTGTGCTTTTAAACTTTCTCTTTCTGTATTTAATTTTCTTTGCAATTCTAATTCAAGTTCTGC
>CALPLN020000109.1 GCA_943324415.2 Sediminibacterium ginsengisoli
ATATTATGAACACTTATTATAACACTGCTCATGGTAGTCCAGCGATTGGTGGATTGTACTATGTAAGCTTTGCTTATAACGTGTTTTAAGGAACTCAGATGGGTTAGTTAGTGATCCCTTCCCGATTTTCGGGAGGGGATTTTTTTTAGGGGTATTCTTACTTTTTTCCTTCATAAAACGCTATTTTTGCATTTCAATATTAAAAACGATTTTCATGCGATCAATAGCCTTTAGAGAAGCACTACGCGAAGCGATGAACGAAGAGATGAGAAGAGACGAGCGCGTATTTTTAATGGGAGAGGAAGTAGCAGAGTACAATGGTGCCTACAAAGTAAGTCAAGGAATGTTGGCTGAGTTTGGACCCAAAAGAGTGATCGATACACCAATATCTGAATTAGGCTTCACTGCGGTTGCAGTGGGTGCTGCTCAGAATGGTTTAAGACCAATTGTGGAGTTCATGACTTGGAACTTTGCGGTATTGCCCTTAGACCAAATTTTAAATACAGCTAGCAAGATGTTAGCAATGAGCGGTGGTCAAATTGGATGCCCTATTATTATGAGAGGACCAAATGGTAGTGCTGGTCAATTAGGTGCGCAACACTCCACTGCATTTGAAAGTTATTTAGCGAACATTCCAGGTATTAAGGTGGTATCTCCTTCAAATGGATATGATGCAAAGGGATTGTTGAAACAAGCAATTCGTTACGAAGAGGATCCAATCATGTTCTTAGAGAGTGAAGTGATGTACGGAGACAAATGTGAAGTTCCAGAAGAAGAATATTATATCCCATTGGGTAAAGCAGATGTAAAGCGTCCAGGTAGAGACATTACCATTGTATCTTATAATAAAATGATGAAGGTAGCTTTGGCTACTGCCGAAGAATTAGAGAAAGAGGGAATCAGTGCAGAAGTGATTGATTTGAGAACAATTCGTCCATTAGACTGGATGACAGTGTTGGAGAGCGTAAAGAAAACGAATCGTTTGGTGATTATTGAAGAACAATGGCCTTTTGCATCGGTATCTTCTGAATTAAGCTATCGTATTCAAAAAGAAGGGTTTGATTATTTGGATGCTCCAATCAGAAGAATCACAAGCGCTGACGCACCTATGCACTATGCACCAAACTTGACTGCATTGGCAATCCCTGACGTGACGCGTTCAGTGAAATTGGTTAAGGAAGTGTTGCAACAATATAAATAAGGTCATATCCTTGTTTTAAACCACTTAAACAATTGCTTAACGGCTAATAAATCTTTTTATATAATATCCCTCACAAAGGGATATTTTTGTTCTATCTAATACTATCTTATATGGGCATGATACTTTTTATTCTTTATTGGTTGGGTTGGCATTTCGGCATCTATACGATGCTAAGAAAAGCGGGTGTGCCTGCAAATAAAGCGATCATTCCAATTTACAATACTTGGGAAGTGGTTCAACTTTGTAAGATTCCAAAAATTTGGTTTTGGATACAGCTTGTTCCCATTCTCGGACAATTTGTAAGCTTATGGATCACCATTATTTTTGTGATGCATTTTAAAAGAGTCAAATTAATTGATCATACATTAACTGTCTTAGTTCCATTTATCTATTTACCCTATCTTGGATTAGATAAAAAAGAACAATGGTTTGGTGATGCAGCATTGGCACATTATCATAAGCCAGTATCAAGAGAGTGGGTAGATGCAGGTGTATTTGCCATTGTAGCAGCTACGTTGATAAGAACATTTTTGTTTGAAGCCTATGTGATTCCAACAGAGAGTATGGAAAAAACATTATTGGTGAATGATTTTTTATTCGTTGACAAAGTTACCTATGGTGCAAGAATTCCACAAACGCCATTGTCATTTCCTTTTGTTCACAATACCTTGCCTGGCGCGCCAACCACCCCCTCTTATTTAAAATGGATTCAACTGGATTATAAACGATTCCCTAAATTAAGAGATGTCAATAGAAACGATGTGGTGGTATTTAATTTTCCAGCAGGGGATACAATCATCAACCTGCCAGAATTTGGATCTAAGATTCCATACTATGATGTATTAAGAAGCCCTCAATACAACAATGACAGAGCGAAATTGCAAGCAGACTATCCCATCCTTGTGCATCCAATGGACAAGACAGACAACTATATTAAAAGATGTGTGGGCATTCCTGGGGATGTAATTGAAATTAAAAAAAGTCAATTATGGGTGAACGGTGCACCAGCTTTGGTGGCTCCGTTTATGCAGACTGAATATATTGTTGAAACAGATGGAAGACCATTGGCAGAAGACTTTATTCAAGACAGCTTAGGTATCAAAACCGATGAAGCGACTGCAGATTTTCAATTTGTCGAAGGGCAGCCGAACACATTTAAGCTAAACTTAACTGCCACTGCTGCTGCAAGTTTAAAACGCTTACCGAATGTTAAATCAGTTGTTTTATTTGAAGACCAAAATGTAGGTTATACTTTCCCGAACGATATTGTTCATTTCCCATGGACTGCAGATAATTTTGGACCCATTCGAATTCCTAAAAAAGGGGATCAAGTGCAATTGAATGACAGTACAATCGAATTGTATAGAAGAATCATAGAAGGGTATGAGCAACAAAAATTGACGATGCAAAATGGCCAGTATTTTATCAATGGCAAGGCGGTGAATAGTTATACGATTCAAGAAAATTATTATTGGATGATGGGAGACAATCGTCATCGTAGTCAGGATAGTCGTTATTGGGGTTTTGTTCCTGAGACACATATTGTGGGTCGCGCAGCTTTGATTTGGTTTAGCTATAGTCAATCCATTAGATGGAATAGGCTCTTTAACTTGATAAAATAGACACATGCAAAAGAAATTCGAATTCGAATATGAAGAGTTTGACACGAAAGAATCGTTAACAACGGAAGATGCAGCATTGTTAAATGCAGCTTATGAGGCAGTGGAAACGGCTTTTGCACCCTATTCTAAATTCAAAGTTGGTGCTGCTGCAAGATTGTCAAATGGATTAATTATACTAGGATCGAATCAAGAAAGTGCAAGTTATCCTGTAGGCATCTGCGCAGAAAGAACCTTATTGAATAGTATCGGGAGTCAATATCCAAAAGAAACGATTACCGGCATGGCGATTAGTTATATCCCGCATGGTGTTGAATCAGATCACCCGTTATCACCTTGTGGCATGTGTCGCCAATCTTTGTTAGATTATGAACTTAGGTATAAAGCTCCAATAAGGCTTATTTTAGCAGGCAAGACAGGCAAGATTATGTTGATACCATCTGCAAGTAATATACTCCCATTTGGCTTTACAGGCTCTATTTTAGGCAAATAGGGTTTGAACACCCAGTCCAATTCTGAACTCATGTTGGAGCAGCCATTTTTTTCGAGGCAAACCCCATGCGTAACCAGTTAGATTTTTATCTGAACCAATGATACGATGGCAGGGTACGATGATAGCAATTTTATTTTTGCCATTCGCTGAAGCCGCTGCTCTAATCACTTTAGGATCACCTAATTTTTTTGCCAATTCTGCATAACTCAAGGTTTTTGCATAAGGGACTTCGTATAATTCTTTCCAAACTTTTTGTTGAAAATCAGTTCCTGCCTGGTGAATTGGGACAGTGAATTGAGTCCTGCTTCCATTAAAATATTCAATGAGTTCATCAATGCATTGGTGGACAACTGCGGGACTGTCCATCTCTTGGGTATTTGCTGAAAGGTCTGTGGCTTCTATAAAGGTGAGTGCATGGATACAATCTGCAGTTGCAACAATTTTAATTCGACCAATTGGGCTGGTATAAATATGTTCGAATTGTTGTTGCATTTGACGATTATTTTGATTCCTGATCTAATAATTTGGCCAATTCGTTTAAGTCATCTTGCTTAAATTGTAATGTTGGACTTTGAAAGCATTTTGCCAATTCAAGGATCATTTTCCGAATGACTCTTTGGTTAGAAAGTCGCTTATAATAAATCGTTTTAGGTTCAATATTATGTCTTAAAAAATATTGATCCATATCTTTCTGAGAAAAAGGATGACCAGATGTGCCTTCTACATAAAATTGAATGAATTCTTGGGGATTCGGTACAATTTCATGTGGCTCCCAATCTGCACTAAAATAAGCAAGAATACATTGTTTAGGTATATTGATCCATTCGGCATGTATTTCTAATTGTTGACATAATTCTGCATAGATCAAGGAATTGGCAAATGCGTTCCCTGGTTTTGATTGAAGCGGGGAAGAGACTAAAAAATCTTCTGGGTTTTCATAGTTCACCTCTACACCTTTGATCTGGTAATAGCTAAATAAAATATTTCGAATCACATTCGCTTGTTCTAATGGCGTCAAATAATTATTTAATTCAAGCCAGATATTCCTCCTAATTTTTTCTAATTGATGTCTTAAAGGATCCAATGCCAATTCAGGAAACTGATATTTCACTAAAATTAAGGCACCCTCAAAAAGGGAGGGTTTTGGCATAGCTGCCCAGTCTATCAATTGTTGCTGAATGTCTTTAAGTCGGAGCTTGTAAATCATTTTCTCGATCCGTTCAAGGGTAGCTTCGTCTAAGGTATTTTCCCATAAATGTTCTAAGTCAGGAATGATAGGTGTGCCATAGTCCAACAGCCGATTGGCGATGGTACTAAATACTTCCTCATCGGGGTCATCTATGAGGCTAAATAAGGCTTTTATTTCTTCATTTTTTGGCAACATGGGCAATAGGGGCTTCCTTTTTCTTATTCAAATTGACAAAAAAAGATTTAAAAAAACGATTTAAGTTATTCATGTCTTGTGGATATATATATCAATTGCTTTGTATAATAAAAAGATTTATCTGACGTTGGCTATTATTTAGCATTATTTAGACTGATTCTAATCATTAATTGACGTACTTTGCATATACTAAAGTCTAAACTTGCATATGCAAACTCAAACAGTGTCCGTTCCAAAATTCCCTGTAGTAACTAAATCTTTACATACAGAATTAAAGAAAAGAGTGAACCAATATTTAGAAGAACATACCATACGTGGTACGGGCAACTATAAATTGTTTACGAAAGCAGCCATTCTTGTAAGCTTGTTTTTTGTCACTTATATTCATTTGGTATTCTTTACTCCGCCAACGGCAATCGCCATAGTAGAGTGTTTATTTTTTGGTGGTTTAATTGCCGCTATTGGATTTAACATCATGCATGATGGTAGTCACGGAAGCTTCAGTAAGTATGCTTGGTTAAATAAGTTGGCTTCTTCATCTATCAGTATTTTAGGGGCGAGTCGTTTTATGTGGAGTATGAAGCATGTTACAATTCACCACACGTACACAAATGTAGATGGGGTAGATGATGATATCGAAGTGGGGGTATTCATGCGCATGGCACCAACTCAAAAGCATTATGTTTTGCACCGTTTTCAACATCTTTATTTCAGTATTCTTTATATGTTGTTGTATGTATTCTGGATTTTCTTTACAGACTACAACAAATATTTTAAGGGCAAAATCGGCTCAATACCTTTGAAGAAGATGTCAATTGCAGATCATATTGAGTTCTGGATTGTAAAGGTGTACCATGCTGCTATTTTTGTTGTCGTACCTATCGTAGTTTTAGGATGGCAGGCTTGGTTAGTTGGTTTTATTGTAAGTACATTTTTTGCAGGATTCGTTTTAAGTATTGTATTTCAGTTAGCACATACAGTAGAGCATACAGAATTCCCTGTAGCAATACAACCAGAGAATAGATTGCCAGACGAATTTGCTGCACACCAAATTCAAACCACCGCAAATTTTGCGACTAAAAGTAAAATAGTAAGTTGGTTAGTAGGCGGATTGAATTTTCAAATTGAACATCATTTATTTCCAAAGATTTCACATGTGCACTATCCTGCAATCAGTAAGATTGTGAAAGAAGCATGTGCGGAATTCCAATTGAATTATATTGAATATCCAACTGTATTAACTGCTGTTAAAGCGCATGTACAGTTCTTAAAATCAATGGGCAAGCCTGTACCTTCTGTTGCTTAATCGAATTTTAAAGGATTAAAAACATAAAGAAGCCCTTAGAGATAAATACTATTCTTACACAAACATTCGAGCTTGCGAGCTGAGCGTGTTGGAATATGGTATTTTTTCTAAGGGCTTTAAAATGCTATATACTATTTGGATTTTATTAAGCCTTCTTCTTTCTAGCTGTCTTGCGTGGAGGATTCTTTTTCAACTCTTCGATGATTGCTTTCACTTCCTCGATAGTCAATTCTTCTACTTTTTCTTGCTGCTCTTTTGTCAACTTGAAGTTGCGTAAACCTTGCTTAATATAAGGACCATAAGGACCTCTTAATAATTGGATCTTCTCTTTTTCAAAGACTTTGATTGTACGTTCGTCTTTTGCCTTGCGCTTTTCAGCAATCATTGGCGTCAATTCTTCAAGCGTTACGGTGTAAGGGTCCATTTCCTTGTTCAATGAGTAGAACTTCTTACTATGGGCAGCATATGGGCCAAAACGACCAATATTTACGGATACTTCTTCCTCTTCAAATAAGCCAAGGGCTCTAGGAAGCTTAAACAATTCCATTGCTTCGTCAAAACTGATGG
>CALPLN020000110.1 GCA_943324415.2 Sediminibacterium ginsengisoli
CCATATAGGTGTGATTGTTTAAAGAAAAAATAGTGGCCATTGGATTACTAGATACGATCCTGCTGTTCGGAAAAATCTGACAATAAAATTCAGCAGCTTCTTTAGCACCTTCAGCAAACCAGAGACAAGGGAAGGGAGCACTATTCATAGGATAGGTTAATGATTAGATTTAAAGTTAATCAAAAATGCATTTCACCTTCCTACAAATTTGCAGGAAGAAGCACTATAAATTATAACTCTTCCTAACCATCCAAAAGTATAAATTATCTGAAAGCAGCTTTCTTAGTATTAACAACATTGGGCCAGGTTTACCAACCGCATATCGCATTTGATTGTTATTATCAGTAACAGATTTAAAAATCGTTTTAGCTACTACCTCTGGACCTTCTGCATCCTTCATGACTTTCTCGGCTGCATCGTTAAATTTTTGAATAAACCCATCATATTGATTGGTGTTGGTAGGTTTAATAAATTGTCGACTTCTTCCATAAAAATCTGTAACTATAGGGCCCGGTTCAATTAGTTTCATTTTGATATTAAACTGAGCTAACTCGTAATGTAACGACTCCGTAAAACCTTCCACTGCAAATTTAGTAGCATGGTAAATACTATATAAAGGAAAAGTGATTTTACCTCCCATACTTGAAATTTGAATAATTGTTCCGCCCCCATTTGGTCTCATGTATTTAATCGCCTCTCTAGTTACTCGCATTAAACCAAATACATTGGTATTGAACTGCTTTTCAATTACCTCATCGCTCATGGCTTCAAATGCACCATCCACCCCATATCCAGCATTATTCACAACCACATCAATCTTGCCAAATGCTTTTTGGGCCTCTAACATTGTTTGTTCAACACTCTCTATGCTTGTTACATCCATTGGATAGAGTGTCACATAGGGAAGATGTTTAAAATCTGATTCCAATGCTGGTTGACGCTGTGTTGCAATGACATTCCAACCCATTTTAGCAAACTCAAACACGGTTGCTTTACCTATTCCACTTGATGTTCCTGTAATTAATACTGTCTTTTTCATACTTTGCTTGTTTAATTTCGAACAAACATATTGGGTTAATTTCAAACCAACAACATTAGAGCATACTCTATAGTTGATATTTATTTATCAACACCCTATATTTGCAGTATGTTAATCAACGAGCTATCTAAAAAAACGGGTATTTCAACGCATACCATTCGATTCTATGAGAAGTCGGGCTTAATTGAGGGTAAGCAGGATGTAAGCGTTAAATCAAATAACTACTTTCATTATGACGAAGTCACTATTGAAAAATTGGAATTCATTAGCGATGCAAAATCAGTAGGTTTTACTATCAAAGAGATAGGGCAGATCATAGACGCTTGGTACAATAAGAAATATACCAAGAAACAAAAAAATGAAATCTTAGATGAGAAGTTGATTTCATTAGAGCAAAAAATGAAAGAAATAAAGGAAATGAAAAAGCAGCTACTGCAATTTAAGGAGGATGTGTTGAAGGATAGATGTTAGAATTCGATTTAGCTGAATGATATCAAAATGAATCAAAGAGATTAACAAATAACTAAAATATTAACAACCGCCTTTTCGAGGCTTTCGTTTATATAATATTTCACTGCCTCTTTCCACATAGTCACCCCCTATTATTGGATATGCATATTTGGGTGCATGAGATACACTATGACTTTTTATACTTATTCTATCATTGACTTTAAGGCGCTTTAGTCGCTCAAAATCATTATTTAAATTTGGACCAAAGGAAAGAATATAATCATCGCCTTTAATTCTTATCATCATACCAAATCCTAATCTTGAACCTGCAGGTAATGAAAGAGAAGTAACTTCTGCTTCTATATTTGTAAATTCTCTAAGTGACTTTCTTATTTTAGCTTCGCTTGCATATACTTTTTTACCTGCTGGTGATAATTCCCATTTTTTGAACTTTATGCCCTCAGGTGTTGCTTCCCAAATTTTCATGGCAGCATTAGAGTCATTAAGGATTTCACCATTTGCAAATAGTTGTCCACTTACCACAATGAATATTAAAATTAGGGTATGCTTCATTTTTTTCATTTTAACATTTGGTTTGATGCTTAACAATCTCATTTCAGTTTATCGATAGGTCTAGTATAAAGTTACTATTTTAAAATAGCACTAAAAAATACTTAACTCAAGGTCAAACTTATAATGTCCTTCACTTATTAAATTCTCTTTGCTATCAGTTTTCTAATCATTCCCTCCTAACTTTATGTATGAGAAATTTTGTCCTCACTATTGCAATTCTATCACTATTCGTTGCAGGATCAGTTCATGCGCAGAAATCAATATCACATAATCCTGTCATTGAAGGATGGTATGCGGATCCAGAAGGTGTAGTATTCGGGAACAAGTATTGGATCTTCCCTACCTACTCTGCCAGCTACTCTAAGCAGGTTTTTCTAGATGCTTTTTCCTCGAAAGATATGGTGACATGGAAAAAGTATCCAAGGATCATAGATACTTCTATTATTAAATGGGCGCATATGGCTATGTGGGCGCCCGCTATAGTAAATAAAGACAATAAATATTTCTTATTCTTTTCGGCCAATGATATTCAAAGCAAGCAAAGGAATAAATTGAAGGATGACACGCTGGGTGGAATAGGTATTGCCGTTGCAGATCAACCAGAAGGTCCTTATAAAGATTATTTGGGTAAACCCCTGATTAACCAATTCTATAATCATGCACAACCGATAGACCAGTTTGTATTCCGTGATGTAGATGGGCAATACTATATCATTTATGGTGGCTGGGGCAGATGCAATATCGGCAAGCTCAATAAAAATTTCACAGCTTTGGAAACATTTCAGGATGGCCAGTTGGTTAAAGAGATCACGCCGAAAGACTATGTAGAAGGACCTACGATGTTTATAAGAAAAGGAAAATATTACCTGATGTGGTCTGAAGGTGGTTGGACAAATGGAAGTTACAAAGTATCCTATGCCAAATCAGATTCTGTATTTGGTCCCTTTGAAAAAATCTCAACAATCCTCGAAGCTGATTCCACAGTGGCAACTGGGGCAGGGCATCATTCAGTGATCAATATTCCGAACACAGATGAATGGTATATAGTTTATCATCGTCGACCGATTCCAAACCTGGACCGCGACCACAGGGTAACTTGTATTGACCAACTTTTTTTCAACGAAGATGGAACGATACAGCAAGTCAAGATGACTTTTGAAGGTGTGAGACGTCAAATAAAAAAGGCTAAAAAGTAATAGCACTCGATTGATGTACTGTTGTTGAAGAAAGAAGCCATCATTTTTTATAGCTTTTCTTGCGTGTTTTAATGATTTCGTCTATTTGTAAGATGGTATCTCTCTTCCATGTAGGACTGACTTTAAATAAGATTTCCTTTTTACCATTTTTCCCATTTGGGAAGAAATACACTACCTGACCCGCATCCAAACTTACCCCACTATTAGATTTAGGCAATAAATTTGGATTCATCACACCAGGAATACTTAAATAGATTGGAAAGAATGAGCCATTATGAAAAGTCATTGGAATATTTTGACCAAAAGTGATATTGCTAGTTGTTAAAGCAGTAATAAACAATAATGAAAAAGTTATTTTTTTGAGCATTTAAAATTTTTTTGCGATAAAAAATGTGACTATAATGCGGTGTCTAAGATATGTAAATATAATTAGGTTTATTTTTTATTCTGTCCGAGTGAACTTAATATAACAACTCTTTTGGCATCGGAACTTTTTAGTACTAAATAGGGCTGCACTCCTGTTGATTTAATATCGTTACCCTTCATCGCAAATGCTTCTTGTTTCCAATCTGCAATAAAGATTTCTGTATTAACTGGTAATGAATAAGACTTGATTTGGTTAGGATTGAGATTGCTAACTCTTGTTTGAATTTTTCCATCTGGAGTATAGATAATTAGTGAAAGGTGATATACGTCCTTGTAGTCGTTTGAGAAGCTAATGTTAATATTGTCTTGAGCATTGGCAGAAAATATAAACAATTGAAGAGTAATAAATAAGGCAATATTTTTCATTTTGGATATCTTGATTTTATAACAGCTAAAGCTAATCAAATTAAAGTTAAAAGTTGCAACTATAAAGCGATGATTGAGTATTTGACTATTAGGAGATTCAAGGATTGAAAATTTTTATTTTTTATCTCCCTTCAATTTCTGAGCGACATTGTCATAATATTCTTGTGTTAATTTGTCCGTCCAAATAGTTGGTTTTGAACCATCATATAATGCTAGATAGGTGATCAAATTTTCTTTGCTTGCTGTATGCCAGTGCTCTACATCTTTTGAACATCTAACAACATCACCCTTTTTAATGATAATTGGTTCTTTTCCCTTTTCTTGATAATATCCTTCTCCATCTATAACAATAAGTACTTGAGGTGTAGAATGTTTGTGCCAATCGAGCGTGGAGTTTTTTCTGAAAGTGGCTTTGGTAATATTATAATTCAATTCACTATCACCTTGAAGTACACTACTTAACCAAGCCTCGCCAATATAATGTGTATTAGGTGCTAATGGCCCTTCAGGTAAAAAAGAGGTAACCGTATATTGAGTATTTTGTGCAAAAGCTTGCAATGGCACAAAGGTGCAAACATATTCATTCCTTTTAATCCAATTATCCGTACCCTCAAATTTCACCTCCTTAATAATAGAAAAGGAATTGGTTTTAAATAGATAACTGTGTCTTAAAACGGCCTTCTTATTGTCATTCCCGTCATTTCCATCAACCTCAGTCACTAGCGTATACCCACCCGACGCATCTTTCTTAAAGGATACAATTTTGTCCTTACCAAAATAATTATCTACAATGTAGGTGGTATCTATTGAATTAGCATGCGGCTCTTTGGGATATTCATAACCCATTATATACCCTTTATTGTCTGCAGTTAAGGAAATTTTGATGTTGGCTGACATTGTGTAAGGTTTGCCAGTTGAATAATCCATATAAGTTAGTTTCCCCTCCCAGTTCCCAACTGAATTTGATAAATCTTTGACTTGCAATGATTGAGCCTTCACAGATGGGCATAGTAACAAAAGGGAGATTGCTAATAATATGTTTTTCATAACGTAAATATACCAAAAAATGTAGCTATGATATGTTAATTGAGTATGGGACTATTAGGAAATTATGAGTTTGAACTTTGCATCAATTTACAGGAGGTTTATTTCTTTATTTTTTTTATCAAAAATCGCAATATTCAATTTTTTAAATCAAAACTACCGCAAGGAACCATTACAACATCCGTACCGGCTGTTATCTTGTAAAATATTTTTTTATCATTTACTATATACTCTGCCCTAACTGGCCACTTTGTTTTATGGATGAAAATTACGCTGTAAAATAAATAATTTTTGAAAGGTGAAATTCTATTATTCAAATCATTTAATTGAACAGATTCATTATTTAAAAGAGACGGTATGCCCGTAAGACCATAATCGAACTCTTGCACTTTGTCTATTGTCATATTTGACTTTGCAAAGGCAACTTTAGCGAACGATGCTTTAGATTTAAAAGAAATGATTGTCGGAAATTTAATTTTTAAATCCAGAGGCGATGACGCTTCATTACGTACATTAGTCCAAAAAATGAAATAATTGTACTCTTTTCCTTTATAGGAAACGATTCCTCCTCCCTTAGGTAAACTATTTGTAATAATTGTTTTATTCTTGACAGAAGAATTATAGACAACTTTTGAATACTCCCAATTCTTATTTTGAACTGACTGTCCATTTAAGTTTAACGAGAATAAAATTAGAAGGCAAGTAGGAAATATATTCATGAAATCAAAAAGGGTTACACTTTACAAGTATAACCCTTTTACTTTGATCTAGATCCCCTTACGCGCCAAAGTTGCAGCTTTTTTAAAATAGATTGAATTTAGAAAGTTTTCTATTAGTAAACTTATTACCTTTGTCTTGTGTTTAATATTATCACCCGCAGAACTTTAATGGAATATGCTAAAAAGTACCCTTTGGCTAGGATTGCGTTATTTGAATGGTATCATGAATTAGTAATATCTGATTTTAAAAATTTTAATGAGCTTAAAAAGGTATATGGAAATGTAAGTTTAGTGAGTGATGATAGGGTTGTATTTAATATCATAGGGAATAAATATAGACTAGTAGTAAGGATTGTGTTTGAGTTTAAAGCGATACAAATCAAATGGTTTGGAACACATAGCGACTATGATAAAATAGATGTAACTACAATACAATATAAAAAGTAAGGATATGGAATTGAAAATTATAAAGACTAAAAAACAGTATGAACAATATCTTGATTGGGTAGATGTTCAGTTTAATAATAAGGTTAAATCAAATACACCGCAAGGGGAAAAGCTACAAGTAGCCCTTCTATTAATTAAACAATATGAGGATGCCAACTATCCTATTCCATTTCCCGATCCTATTGATGCTATTAAATTTAAGATGGATGAGTTAGGTTTAAAGAATAAGGATCTTGTAGGCAAAGTGGGAAGTAAAGGGTATGTATCTTCTTTACTTAACAAAAGAAA
>CALPLN020000111.1 GCA_943324415.2 Sediminibacterium ginsengisoli
ACGTTCAATTTTATCTTTAAATATAAAAAGGATGAATACAAACCAGCCATATTGGAATATAAAAGAATCCCTAATAAGATCTACTAAGTTATATTTGGTGATCCCTCTAAGGATATAAATAAAACTAAGAACGATAAAAAATAAGATGAGTTTGGTGGTTTTGTTCCAAATGAGCTCTACCGATTTACGATGCATCAATAAAATCAGTAACCCAAATAACCACAAAGCTTCAACTAAATAGGTGTACGCCACGCCCTTATTTAAAAAAACATATAAGGTCATCACCATAAGGTAGGCCCTTAGATATAAATTTTTAACGAGTTCCATTGAATAGGAATTTGACAGAGAAGTTGAACTGGGTATTGTATTTATCTGAATCAATCCCCGGAGCGGCAAATTTGTCGACACTAATATCGTTGACATTTTTAACCCACCTGTAATTCATGGCATTGGTGCTCTGATAGGTTCCTGCGATTAAAATATTCTTGTACGGCATAAATTGAACTTCTACACCCCCGTTTAAATCTACCCAATAAGCGTCTGCTCTTGAATAGCCAAGTAACCCTGTTAAATAAGCATAATGATAAAAATCACTATTGTGTACTACACGCTCAAAGAATAAACCAATTTTATTGAATCCTTTATTCCAGCTTAAAGCAATAGACTGACTATTAGAGCCGGGCCCAATGGATGCGCCTAACAATTGTCCTTTATGGGTATAGCCCTGTCTGATATATGGGCTTGTGTACCAACTGGTATATTTTGGTGGGCCAAAAGGTGTTCCCTCTACAAAAACCTGCCTTGGATCCATCAACTTTAATTGGGTCACCTCGATAGACAAATCAAAGAAGGAGCTTTGTTTTTTATTCATGAACAACTTCCTTGCACCAAAAACAAACCCTGTCTTTACAGTATCAGAAAAAAAGTTTCTTGGCCATGGCGCTTGATTGGGCTGTCCAAATTCACCATAAAATTCCACATGATCCTTAGGTAAAACATATCTAAACATAATGGACCCAAAGGACATATCATTATCCTTAGCTGGTAATTTAGAATCAATCAATGCACTATCCGATTTATATTGCTGGCTTGCAAAAGCATATCCAATATAAAAATTAGGCATCCACTTTGGATTCCAGTTAATAGTCAATGCCTGTAAATTACGATCGTTTTTAATCTTTGGTGTAATCGCCCCATCCCAAATCGTTCTCATGATACTATCATCGGGATGGACAAAATTGGTTGGCGCCAAAAGCCCTAAAACCAACTTTGCTTCAAATTGTCCAATCTTAGTTTTAATGGGTTGATTCGTTTGCAAATAGGCATGTGCAAATCCACCTGCTTGATTGGTTAAAACCAAACTATTTTTCCTGCCAGGCCCAAACCAAAGGTTTTCATTACTGATACCCACGGCAAACTGATTGTATTTTAAACCAATTCTAGATTGTCCAAAACTAAACTCATTCACCGCTTCATTACCTAATTTCCTATAATCATCAATGTTATTTTGTACATGGTAAAAATAGCGAACCCACCAGTTACCATCAATGGTATTCCCTTTAAAAAGATCCTGTCTTAAATTTTCTGCGCGCAAATATTCTGGTTGTATATTGATATCCAAAGCACGCCATTGTAATTGTATACCAATAGACGCCCTTTCTTGTAAACCTTTGGCTGGTATTAAATTACCATCGTTGCTGCTAATTGGTAGATGACTGTTATTGAGTCGATTGTCTGAAAATAAAAAGCTTTTGATGCGTAGGCCCTTATCTTTTGGACTTGAGGTATGAAATAGATTTTGAAACGTATAAGTAGAACGAATCATAAAGGACTGCTGTTTAACCAATAAACTATCAGCACTATTACCAATTAATTGTCGATTTCTAAAATAATCCATTAATTGAATCTCATCCAAATAGGTATTTTGACCTACTGCTTGTAAGCTGATGAAACATATAAAAAAGGTAAATAATTTTTTTACCATAAAAAGATAGTATTAAAATTGGCGTAGAGATTATTTTGATTTTGCCCCTTCGTCCATAAATAATTTTTGGAATTAACCCATTCAATATTGGCATTGAATAAGAGGTTCTTATATTTAAACCTAGTTTGCACCCCATAGGAATAATCATCCCATTTGATTTTTCTAAGTCCTAAATCGTTTACGCCACTCACTAAGGCCATTGGATTTTGTTGGATATGATGGAAGATGATGCCAAACTTATTCCATCCCTCATTCATACTTAACTGTAAAGTTTGCATATTGTTACCAAATCCAGAACCGGCACCCATAATTTGATTTTGATTGGTATAGCCTTCACGAATTTGACTATGCTCATAAAAATTGCCCGCATTGCGATGTAAATAACTTGGCGTCTGTCCTAATTTAATCACCTCCATGCCAAGGTCCAAGTATCTTTCGTCCTTTAAAATAAATAGTTTTTTAAAACCTAAAATATACGCAGTAGAATGGGACATATCTAACCAGAAATCACGCCAATTGGCTTTGGCATCATTGTATGCGAACTGATAATATAATTCGGCATGCGATTTAGGAAACATCCATTTGGTATAAATTGAAACCTGTTGGTCTTGGGGAAATGTGTCTCTCGCCACATCCGTACTTCCAAAAAATGCACTTAATACAGGAATATTTTTTTGAACAAAGTCGGTTGGTAAGCGATCCTTGTAAGATTGCAATGACCTGTTTACACCAAATGAAATATTCTTTAAGAAACTCGGTTGATAATCAATCGCCAAAGAACTTAGGAATCGATCGCTCTTATTAATAA
Source organism: Sediminibacterium ginsengisoli (assembly GCA_943324415.2). GTDB lineage: Bacteria > Bacteroidota > Bacteroidia > Chitinophagales > Chitinophagaceae > Sediminibacterium > Sediminibacterium ginsengisoli_C. The sequence goes on from CALPLN020000111.1 coordinate 2,793, forward strand.
TTCTCCTTTTTAATCCATTGTTTTCAAACCCTTGTAAAGAATCCTGCTTAAGCGTAGCAGAAATCACTTGAAACTGAAATGTTCCTAAGAAGTTTTTGATGGGCCTATTGCTATTGATAGAATAATGGAAAAAACCTGGGGCATTGTTACTCATTAACAAGGCATTGTAAATACCTGGTCCCCACCATAAATTTTGTGTAGAAACCCCCATAGACAGTTTGCCGATATCAACCCTCAATGAGGAATTACCTAGAGTTAATTTTTTTGATGCAGGATTCACCTGTCCCCAATAATCATTTGTTTTATATTGTTGCGAAGCAGTTTGAACATACTCTGGCCTGAATTGTAATTTCAAATTTTTGAACTGTGCAAAGACACCGCCACTTATTTGAAACTGATAGCCTTTAGAATAACTCATTCCCCCATCATTCCCACCATAAGGCTGGTTGGTATTGAGTTTTTGACCAAATTGTAAAGGCAACTTCTTTAAAGTGAAAAATTTATTCTTAAACAACAACGGATCATATACAATACTGCTATCAATGGTTTGTAGCAAACTTTGGTAATTCAATTTCGTCTCTGTGTAATAAGGTCGGATGGTTAGATTCGTATTGGAAGGTATCTTGTCCAATAAAACTAGATTACGCACAAGTTCGTCAATGTCTGAATTACCAACAGGAATAGGCATTTCTGCCTGAGATACTGCTTTATAGTCTATGATTTCTTTTCGTAAAAGCTTTTTGACTGAATCTGGTGTCGCCAATAAATCGATTCTTTTTTCTATCCAATCTTTTTGTGCTTGAAGCTGTGCTATTTGTGTTTCAATGTCCATGACATTGGTTGACAACTGGTCTATCTTATTTTGCTTCAATCTTTTCAAAGGCACTTTCCCAATTTTAATAGACGTATCCTTTGGTTTTATGATTCTTGCTTTTGCATCCTGTTTTTTAAACAAGGGACCTACTTTCGGGAGTTTTATTTGAATTCTATTGGAGGATGGTGAAGTTTTTTGCACATTCAATTGACTTGCCTTGGGCCTCGTTGCAATTAGTTGATTAGTTACTGAATCCTGTAGTGTTACTTTTTTCCCTTGAAAAATATTAGGCCATTTAAGCGAACTTATTTTTTGCTTAAAATTTAGCTTTTGTGCCTGAACCTCATTCGACTTTGTACCTAAAATGAATACAAGAAAAAATGAAAGGCTAATTAGTGTGAACCTTTTATATAATGAAGTAAGATACATGCAGTAAAGATATATAATTATTTTTTTATACGGCTCATAAATATGTCTGTGACAAGTGTTTTAAAGACACTTGTTCGCACAAAGAAAAAATGAACTGCAATAAACCATAATAACGAACAAGACAAAATAACAACAAGTTTCATGATAGTAGATAAACCTATCATTGAAATCAAGTAAGGCAATATAAAATAAGGAATGGCAAAAACTATTTCACGTAACACAACTTGTTTGGTATTGGTTAGTTGGATCACTTTTGATGAGAAATAAATAAAACAACTTAATACCAATAATTCCGTTAAGAGTATGGTGTAAGCTGCCCCGTCTTGCTTAAATGTGGGTATCACTAAAAACGATACAATTAAACTAAATAACATACCCGCAACAGCAGATTTAAGGATGGCGCCGTCCTTTGAATGCACACTCAATATCTGAAAACCGAAAATGGTTGAAAGACTTACAATAAGGATTAAAGGCGCAGTAATTTGAAGTGGTGCTACCGCTGATTGAAAACCTGAACCAAACAAAAGATTGATAATTTCTGGAGCCAACGCATAGACCAATACAGTCGTTGGAATACCAATACTGATAATTAATTCAAAAGACTGGTTCAACATTTTTTCAAATTGCACCAAGTCTCCTTCCTCAAAATATTGCACCATCTTAGGAAACATAGCTGCAGTGATTGCCGCTAACACCGCAATAATAATTTTTACTAATTTTAATGGAGCGCTATAATAACCCACACTTTCATTGTCTGCCAGTATGCCAAGTAGGACCGTATCAAAATGTAAATAGACACTGATCGAAAAAAGTGTTAAGAACAATAATAACAAAGGCTTCAAGTGTTTGATTAAGTTGATGTCTTTTAGTCGAGTGCTTTTTAGATCGATGAACTTAAATAAATAAATGAAGTTGATTACGCCTAAAAAAAAGGTTAAACCTACTTGCAACTGCATATACTTTATATAGTCTGTCGACTCTTTAATAAAGACAAAAATTGCAGCAACGAAAATGAGCCGAATGATAAAAAAGCGGATAGCAATGTATTTAAATTGATTGATGCCCGTGAAAAACCATTCTAGAACAAAAACCTGAAAAAAGAAAAATACAAATGACCAATAAAACAATACGGCATTGTTGGATAATTTATCTACAGCATCTATTGTAAAAAAATACACTCCGCTTAAAAGACATGTAGCGATTAAATTGATTAAGAAAAGTTCTACAAAGGTATTTGAAAGCGCCTTTGGGTGATGTTGTCTTTTTGCAATTTCCCTTACACCGTAAACAGAAATGCCCAATGCTGCCACCAAGGCAAAATAACGTGCATAGCTCTCTGAAAAATTATACAAACCAATATTTTCAGGACCCAGAACCCTTGCTAGATAAGGAAATGTAAGGAGTGGAAACAATACCTGTGACAAAGCTAGCAGCACATTGTAAAAAATATTTTTCTGAGTCTGCATGTTAATTTATCTATAGCTTTCGTCTACAAGAAAACGATACAAGTTTTTAAATAGGGTAGGCAGTCGTCTTAATTTGTATTGGAGTGGGATGCCATACACATATTTTCTTTGAAGGACTTCTCGTACAAATGCATCGGTAAACTTTGCAGGAGATTGCTTCACTATGTCTAAGCAATACGCTTGCAGCTCTTCTATTTCTTTTAAATTGTTCTTGCCATTCCTGAATATTCGATTGTCTGTACGGATGGGTCTGCAATGCTTCATACTCACTGCATGCACCACAGCAGTCTTTGTTTTCTGTAATAGCACTTGCACCGTTGGTATTAAATACACATCGATTCCTGTACCAGAAATACTTCTATGAAATTCTTTTCCTGCTTCAAAAAATACATCATGAGCATAAAAAGGTGCCATAATCTCTACCCAATTGGTAGCCTGCACTTGATAGCCTGCTTTTTGTATAAACTGTCGGTGATGATAATAACTGTCATGGGTTAAACTTGCCTGAAACACATCTAACTGCTCCAACCCTGCCACAAAGAATAATTTATTCAAGTCACTAAAGCTGATATAGATATCATCATCAAGTAAACCTATATATTTAAAATCAGTCACTTTATGTTGGACTAAATATTGGTAAACGCCTTCTAATATATCCCCCTTGCATTCTGTTTTTTCACTTAGATAAAATCTGGGGTTAATGGCTTCCAACTGACTTGCATTGTCCTGGCCACTATAATCAAAAATAAAAAGATCAAAATTGGCTGTCGTGTCTTTTAAAATATAAGACAATGGAGGTGTAATCCCATCCCAACTGATTACTACAATTGACTTCTGTTGAATTGATTG
>CALPLN020000112.1 GCA_943324415.2 Sediminibacterium ginsengisoli
GCAATACCACAAACCAATAATACCTCATCTCGCATGGTCAACACCCATTGGTCGGTGGGGTTGTAAATATGATAAGGTGTCTCATACGCAATTGCCGTGAAAAATACAGATTGATGTTGTTCTGGATAAAGTTTCTCAAGTACTTCTGCTCTATCCGCCTCGGTCATGTCCAAAGGACATTTTGTAACTACAATAATATTGGCACGTTTTGCTGATTTTCGCTCATCTCTTAAATCTCCTGTTGGGAAAAAGAAATCATCGCAATACAAATTATCAAATTCGGTTAATAAAATGCTAAAATGCGCATCAATCTCACGATGTTGAAATGCATCATCTAATACTACAGTTTGCAAATCTGGTATATCTTGAATCAACTGAGGAATCGCTTCGATACGTCGTTCCCCAACTGCAACTCCAACCTTAGGAAATTTTAAGTGAAACTGCATGGGCTCGTCCCCAATTTCCAGCGCCGTCGTTTGTGCTCCTGCTAGTGCATAGCCCTTGGTTTTTCTCTTATACCCTCTACTTAAAGTAGCTGTCTTGTAGTCATTGGATAAAATCGATAATAAATGCTCCACCATGGGTGACTTTCCAGTTCCTCCTAAAGATAGATTCCCAACACAGATAATCGGTAAATTAAAATGTACGGATTTGAAATATTTTTTGGTGTACATCCAGTTACGCAAGGAGACGATCCAACCATATAAAATGGCGAATGGCAAAAGCAGTACTCTGAAAGATTTTAAAAAAATATTATTCAAATTCATAGGTATTCCACGGCGTGATACAACAGGATAAAGGTACGTCAAATTCGTTGGTATCAGTGAAATTGTCCATTGGTTCAAAATAAGAAACGCCTATTTTCTGAATCTCTTTACCCGCCTTTGCCAGGTATCGATCATAGTAGCCTTTGCCAAAGCCGACACGATGGCCTTTTTGATCAAATCCTAACAAGGGCACCAACATCGTATCAATCAAATCGGGTGCAACTTGATTAAAAGGCAAAGGTTCTTGTATCCCAAATGCATTCAATTGCAATGTGTCCGTTTCAAAATAGAAATCCATTGCATTGAGTTCGGTCTTTACGATAGGATAACAAAAGCGTATAAAAGGAAATAAGGTCTTTATATAATGTTCAAATAATAAAGTATTGGGTTCATTTTTATTGGCCAAGGGATAAAAACTTGCAAGAATTGAAGTGCTAGACCAATCAATACGCTGTAATTGAATGAGTAATAAGTCATCCAGTTTCATGCATTCTGCATCAGTCAATGCAGCTCTTTTCTGAGCTAATATTTTACGCGCTTCGGCTTTTGTTATATGCATTCAAAAAAACTAAAAATAGTGGCGCCATAATTTCTTTGGAAACTATAGCCTTCAAAAGTTTTATAATCGTTGCGAGGTGTATGTTCCAAAATGAAATAACCCTCTGGGCTAATTAATTTCTTTTCAACAATGATTCTTGGTAAATCATCAATGGTATTTAACGCATAGGGCGGTCCTGCAAAAATGATATCATATTGTTGATTACAGGTAGCTAAAAACTGGAATACATCCATCTGAATAGTGATGGCATTTTCTATCTTCAAAAATTCAATGTTCTTTTTAATGAAATCTAGCATCGTTTTATCCTTCTCGACAATGGTTAGTTGCTCCGCTCCTCTTGAAGCCAACTCGTAACTAATACATCCTGTTCCTCCAAATAAATCTAAAGTAGATCCGCCATCAATCGCAACTCTATTTTGCAAAATATTGAACAAGCCTTCTTTAGCAATATCGGTGGTAGGCCTAGTGTGTGGCATATTCGCAGGTGGATGAATTCTTCTGCCTCCAAATTTTCCAGAAATAATTCTCATATTGACTGCTTAAAAAATAAAATAAGGTGCGTAACTATGATTGGGGTATTCCGCATTTAAGGTGGCTCCGATACCTGCATCAGGAGCATGCTGCATATGTGCATTGGCGAAATAGCTTGATAAATCTTGAACCCAATGATCCCTATCGACACTATACCCAGTTACATTTAAATTGGTGTCTTTTGGCAATGTATTTGCTTGAATACATGCGTTCAATACAAGGTATTTATTTTGATCTGCTCCACTCCTATTGAAATAATTTACGAAATGTGGTTTGCCATTTTTTAAAATCAATACGATGAGGTAATCATCAAAAAGAGATAGACAAACACCATCCGCTTGACTAGACGATACCAAACTGCTGACATAATTGGTCCATTTTCCAGTTGGGAAAGATCTAGTTAATAAAGTACTTAAAGCATCTGGAACACTATACACCAAAACTTGATCCTGCCCGACTGCTTGTATTTGAATTTCTTCCTCCATGCTATTTCCAAATACAAGATTAAATTCGTTTAGATAAAAAGTATCTGCACCTTGACTAACTGATTTAGTTAACAAAGTTCTTTTTGTATTCATCACAAATTGAACTTGTCTGTAAAATGACTGAATCAGTTTTGAGTTATTTTGTAAGTACCCTAACAATTGATTCCATCCATTCTGATCTGGTGTATTTTCAAAATATTCAAAAGCGATATATTGTCCATTGGTATGGTTTTTAACAACAAAGCAAATAGACTGCTCATCCACAATAAGATAAAGGTCTTCCACCTTGTTATTTGCTGTACTTTCTTGTACGCCGTAAATGCCAATTTTTTTCTTTGCCATAGTCAATTTCTACTGCAATGATACAAAAAAAAGAGGCAGTACATTGCTAAAACTAGTTGTAGATTTGTATTTATATGAGTCAACCCGCAGCGACCCCTTCCTTACAGGTAAATATTAGCAGTAAACAAATACTGACGATCTCTATTCCTATTGCATTGGCTATCTTGGTTCCTCAGTTCAATTTTATTATCAACAATATCTTTCTAGGCGCTTTAAGCAAGCAAGCACTGGCTATTGGAGGTATTACTGGGGTGTATTATTTAATTTTCGGGGTAATGGGTCAAGGGCTCAACAATGGATTGCAAGCGCTTATTTCGAGACGTGCGGGTGAAAATCGAGTAGATGAGATTGGGGTTTTGTTTTCACAAGGGGTACTGATTTCAATTTTCTTGTCCGTCATAGGCATCTGTTTTACCTACTTTATTGCACCTTCTATTTTCCATACTTTATTACATGATTCCGCAAGAGCGAACACCATCATCGAATTTCTTAAAATACGTATATGGGGCATTCCATTTTTATTCATTTACCAGATGCGCAATGCATTGTTAGTAGGAACCAACCAAAGTAAATTCTTAATTATTGGTACCGCAACAGAAGCATTGATCAATATCTTCTTTGATTATAGTTTAATTTTTGGACATTTTGGCTTTACGGCAATGGGCTTGAATGGTGCAGCATATGCATCTATCATTGCAGAAATTATGGGCCTGCTTGTTATTTATCTTGTCATTCATTATCAAAAAATTGGAGCAAGATTTGATTTATTTAAAAAGTTTGAACTCAAAATGGAGTATGTCAAACTCATTTTAGTGCAGTCTTCGCCCTTGATGATGCAATACATGATTAGTATTATAAGTTGGGAATTCTTCTATATTTTAATAGAACACAGAGGTGAACAGTCTCTTGCTGTTTCCAATGCGATGCGCAATATATTTGGCTTTTTTGGTTGTTTCACATGGGCATTCGCCGCTACCACTACCACCATGGTAAGCAATATTATTGGACAAGACTTACAAGACAAAGTCATTGAATTGATTTACAAAATTATGCGTTGGAGCTTTGGCATTGCAGTCCTTGTAGCAATTGTGATCAATCTATTTGCTGCACAATTTCTTTCAATTTATGGTCAAGGGGATGGATTTTTAACAGAAGGCATCCCGGTGTTAAGAATCGTGTCTATTGCTTTGTTGTTGATGTCTGTTTCTACTGTTTGGCTGAGTGCTGTCACTGGAACTGGGCAATCTAAAATCACCTTATTAATTGAATTTGCAGCCATTGTGATTTACATTATCTACAACTATCTAGTACTTGAATATTACCAAATGCCCATCACTTATGGATGGTTTAGTGAAATAATTTACTGGCTAAGTTTATTCCTGCCTTCCTTCTTCTATATCAGAACGATGCGTTGGAAGGATAAGAAAATTTAATGATATTAGCTTCTTGCTCTTTCAATTGACACAGCAGTCGTCCCTTCAAAATAAGGAATCGCTAATTGTTGTTTGGTAATTTTTACAAAAACATTTTCCGCTATTGCGTGTTCTGCTAAAATCTGATCTGCAATGGTTGCAACTAAAGTTTCTAATAAAGGTGTGGGGATAGACATGATATTTTGTATCAACTGATACACCTGTACATAATCTATGGTTTGATCTAATTGATCAATTATTTTGGTCGAAGGCGTAAAATAAATACGCACATCTACTTTGAACGTATTTCCAATCTTTTTTTCTGCAGGATAAACCCCATGAAAACCATTGAAAATTAAATCGTTTAAATAGATGTGCATACAATTATTTTTTGCTAATTAATGCCCCTTAGCAGTTAAAAAGCGTTCCGCATCTAATGCTGCCATACATCCACTACCAGCAGCTGTGACTGCTTGACGATAGTTTTTATCTTGTACATCTCCTGAAGCAAACACCCCTTCAATATTTGTTTTGGTTGTACCAGGCTCCGTTAAGATATAACCCGTTTCATCCATCTTTAAATAATCTTTAAAAATACCGCTGTTTGGAGTATGTCCAATCGCCACAAAAAACGCACTTACTGGAATCTCTTCCATCGTATTGGTTTTATTGTTTTTGATACGAACCCCTTCCACTTTCTTATCGCCTAAAATCTCGTCTGTTTCTGAATTAAAATGAACGATGATATTTGGTGTATTCAACACTCTATCCTGCATGACTTTACTCGCGCGCATCTGGTCTTTTCTAACAATCATGTGCACTGTAGTACACATTTTTGATAAATAATGTGCTTCTTCTGCTGCTGTATCTCCAGCACCAACAATCGCCACATCTTTGCCTTTGAAAAAGAATCCATCACATACTGCACAGGCACTCACCCCAAATCCGTTTAATCTTTCTTCGCTTGGGATACCCAACCATTTTGCACTAGCTCCTGTAGAAATAATAACAGCACCCGCTTCGATGATTTTTTCATCGTCAATCCAAACCTTATGCGGGTAACTACTAAAATCAACTTTTGTAGCCAATCCATAACGAATATCGGTACCCATTCTAGCAGCTTGTTTCTCGAAATTGACCATCATTTCTGGGCCTTGAATTCCTTCTGGGAAACCAGGATAGTTTTCTACTTCGGTAGTAATGGTTAATTGTCCACCTGGTTGTATTCCTTGGTACAACAATGGTTTCATATTTGCTCTAGCAGCATAAATTGCAGCAGTGTACCCAGCTGGTCCTGATCCAATGATGAGGATGTCTACTTTTTCTGTTTCCATAGTCCGTTATTTCTCTTTTGTTGCTACAATGTAGCTAAACGAAAATAAATTTAAATTTTTTTTTCAAGCCTTTAAGTTTTACAAAAGGCGTAGAAAAAAATAGCCCCGACAAATCTTTAAGATCGTTGGGGCTTTTATGATATTGTTAAATTTTATTAGCCCAAATAAGCTTTCAATGCGTTACTATAGCGTGCTTTCTGCAAACGCTTAATGGCACGCTCTTTGATTTGTCGAATACGCTCTTTAGTTAAATCGTATTTGATACCAATTTGCTCAATAGTAACCCCATTTTCACCATCTAAACCAAAATAGGCGTTTACAATCTCCGCTTCTCTTGGACTTAATGATTTTAAGACTCTTTTGATTTCTTCTCTCAAAGAATCCTTCATCACATCTTCGTCTGTATCATCTCCACCTTGTAATAAATCACCCATAGCCACATCTTCTGCCTCGTGTACCGGAGCATCTAATGAAGTATGACGTGTATTCGATTGGAAGATATTGTTGATTTCAGTTTCTGACATCTCCAAGATACCTGCTAGTTCCTCTGTAGAAGGCTCACGCTCATGCTCTTGTTCAAATGCCATATATGCTTTGTTCGCTTTATTGTAGGTGCCGATTTTGTTCTGTGGCAATCTAACTAAACGTCCTTGTTCAGCTAAAGCTTGTAAAATAGATTGACGAATCCACCATACCGCATAAGAGATGAATTTGAAACCTTTAGTTTCATCAAAACGTTGTGCAGCTTTAATCAAACCTAAATTTCCTTCGTTGATCAAATCACTCAAAGATAAACCTTGGTGTTGGTATTGTTTTGCCACAGACACAACGAAACGTAAATTGGCTTGAACCAACTTA
>CALPLN020000113.1 GCA_943324415.2 Sediminibacterium ginsengisoli
CAAGTGGATGCCTTTTCTAAAAGCGTTATTCCCAAAAGTAGTTGCGTTTCATCGATATCTGTATACGCATAGGGATCCTCATCAGGAAGGCTTAGTATACATCCAACATAATTGGGAAAGCGGAACAGATAATTCACCACTATGGGATCATATATTTGATTCAATGGACGTTACAAATGCAAGAGATGTAGCCCATTTAAGAAAAGACAATAAAATGGTTGATGAGTCAGAACGTCCAACCAACGAAAATTATAAGCGTTATATTTATTTAATAGATCTTTTTGTTAAATGTAAATATGATGACACTACCATTGCAGCGACATCCCCTTTTTTAGTACAAGATGTTTTATTTAATGCGATGCTGGTCAAGTCAAATTTTGGACTCATAGAATTAGGGAAATATTTAAATGAAGATGTGTCAGAGATTGAATCATGGAATAGCAAGAGTGTCAAATCAATGAATGATAAATTTTGGGATGAAACAACCGGATTTTATTACGCTTTTGATTTAAGGGCAAATAAAAGAATTCCAATCAAAGTCTCATCTGGATTTATGCCTTTATTTGCTGGTGTATGCAATTTGGAACAAGCCGCTGCTTTGCAAAAACATTTAACAAGTTCTTTCGCATGTAATGAAAATTGGTACTTATGTGCTTCATGTGCAATAGATGAACCAGCATTCAATCCATTGAAGTACTGGAGAGGCCCTGTTTGGATTAATGTGAATTGGATGTTATACCATGGTTTGTATACTTATGGATTTAGGGATATGGCAGAAAGGGTGAAGCATGACGCTATGCAATTGGTTGAAACCCATGGTTCATTTGAATACTTTGATCCTAGACCAGTTGGCGAAGCTCAAGAAAAGAGGGGTATTGGTGCAGATTTGTTTTCTTGGTCTGCTGCATTATATTTAGATTTTGTTTATAACTCAGAAATATTTTAAAATGAATTTATTAGACTACGGAATTGTATTGTTATACTTTGTTTTGATGATTTGGCTTGGTTTTAAATTCAAGAAGAGTGAAAAAGACACAGAATATTTTTTAGGTGGAAAAGGCTTTGGATGGTTCTCGTTATGTATGTCAACCATGGCTACTCAATTATCTGTGATTAGTTTCGTTTCTGCACCTGCTTTTGTTGGATTAAGGGCAGGAGGAGGGATGCAATGGTTGACTTTTGAATTTGGGGTCCCATTGGCTATGATCATTTTGATTGCATTTATAGCACCTGCATTGTATAAGTCTTCTGTAGTGAGTGCTTATGCATTCTTAGAAAAAAGGTTTAATAGTTCTTCTAGATTACTATTGAGTTCGGTATTTCTTATTAGTCGAGCTTTTGCAACTTCTGTTACAGTTTATGCTGTATCATTGATTTTAATGTCAATACTAAAATTGACTTTCATGCAGACTATTTTAATCATTTCGGTTGTTACCATTGTCTATTCATTAGAAGGGGGTATGAAGGCAATTGTTTATAGTGAAGTGGCGCAGATGATAATCAAAGTATTGGGCATATTCATTATCATTTATTACGGGCTAAAAGAAATTGGCGGATGGGATACATTCATTCAAAATGTAGATACAAAAAGACTAGAGGTATTGCGTTTTAGAAATAGTGGCTTTGATAATCAAGAGTTTGGATTTTGGCCAATGCTATTTGGGGGTATCTTTTTGTATTGCGCATACTACGGTACAGACCAGTCTCAGGTGCAAAGGATTTTATCTGCTAAAGACGAAAAAACAGTAAAAAAACTTTTGTTATTCAATGGCCTTTTTAGATTCCCTATCACTTTAAGTTATTGTTTTGGTGGCTTAGTCCTTGGAACATTAGTGAGTTTAAATGTCGATTTTGCATCTAAAATACCGGTTGAAAAACCAGACTTAATGATTCCAGTTTTTATAACCAACTACTTGCCTCACGGGGTGATTGGAGTCATTATAGTTGCAATTATAGCTGCTGCTATGTCTGCCTATAGTTCAAATATTAATTCCTTGGCTGCGGTAACTATGGAGGATTTCGTGTCCAAAAAATGGACAGTTCCCGCAAATAAATATGTCACATTCTCTAAATTGTCAGCATTGGCTTGGGGGTTAATTACCTTAGTGTTAGCCTTTTTCATGGGAGATATTGCAAAAACCGTCATCGAGGCAATCAATAAAATAGGTTCCGTATTTTATGGCCCTGTTGTTTGTATGTTTTTACTAGCCATTTTTACAAAAAATATACAAGCTAAAAGTGCCAATACGGGTGTTGTCGTTGGGGTACTATTGAATTTAATATTATGGATTTTCTTTAAAAATATATTTTGGTTTTGGTGGAATGTGATTGGAGCGTTCACTACGTTTATTGTAGCTATATTCTGTCATTATGTAGTCTATAAAAAAGTAGCTATCCAAAACACCTATGTAATTGTCAATCCTTCCATAAAAACCGCCTTATTTACAAAGGAAACTGCTATATTATTCATCTACTTTGTACTTATTTTCTCATTTTGTTATTATTTGACAAGCTTAGTATAATTTTCAAATGATGAAAATCGTAGTTGCTATAGATAAATTTAAAGGAAGCTTATCTTGTTTTGATGCATGTAAGCAAATACAAAATGGGATAGAAAAAGTCAGGCCAAGTTTCAATGTTGTTACTTTCCCAATGGCAGATGGCGGAGATGGCTTTGCACAAGTTTTAAAACACTATCTTAAAACAAATACTGTATGGGTGAATACAGTTGATCCAATTCATAGAAAAATCAAAGGGTACTATGAGTGGAATAGTGCTAAAAAGGTCGCAATCATAGAACTTGCTGTTGCGTCTGGTTTGGTATTATTAAAAAATAACAAACGAAATCCACTAGTCACTTCCACTTTGGGCACGGGTATACTTATACAGCATGCCATTGACAAAGGCGCCAAAAAAATTATCCTAGGGTTAGGAGGGAGTGCAACAAATGATGGCGGCATGGGTATTGCGCATGCCTTAGGTTTTAGGTTCAAGGACATTTCTGGAAATCAGCTTGCCCCAAGTGGAGCTGCTTTAGTTCAAATTAAGCATATTGAGAAACCTGCTAAGTTTAAGAAGATCAATCTAGTCATAGCCTGCGATGTCAATAACCCACTTTGTGGTAAAAATGGCGCTTCCTATGTGTATGGCCCCCAAAAAGGAGCGAGTCCTAAAGCGGTAGAATTTTTAGATAAGGGATTAAAAAATTTAGCCAATGTCATCTATCTACATACTGGTAAAAAGGTAGCAAATATCTTAGGAGTCGGCGCAGCTGGTGGTGTTAGTGCTATTTTAAATGGATACTATAACGTAAAAATGATGAAGGGGATTGACTTAGTGTTGCAAACAAGTAATATTACTAAATCCATACAAAATGCAGACCTTCTCATTACTGGCGAAGGCAAAATTGACAATCAGTCTTTGTCTGGAAAAGTAGTTGGAAGTTTAGTAGAAATGGCCAAAATAAACGCGACGCCTGTCTTACTTATTGCAGGTATTATTGATTTGCCATCTAAGTCCGAGCTGAAAAAGTTGCCTATCATTCAATTAGCAGATAAAAGGCATACTATAAAATATTCAATTTCAAATGCGGCTATAATTTTACATAGTAAGGTTCAAGACTATTTTATAAATATGCATTAGCGGTAAATTTTATGAATTTAGCAATGCGTATTTATCTATAATATTCTTTTTCTCTTTACCTAGGTATGTTAAATAAGATTCTGCGATTGGCGACAATCTCTTTTCTTTAAGCCAAATTAATCTCCATGTTGTTTGTATCGGCAAGCCTTTAATTGGAATAATTTTTAGAATACCATTTTCCACTTCATTGCGAATCCCAATTAGCGGCATAATAGAATAACCCAACCCTGCGATTATTGCCTGTTTTACTGCTTCGTTGGAGGTGAGTTCTATCTTCTTTTTTATTTTAATTTTATGCTTTGTAATAAACTTCTCCATTAATTGCCTTGTCCCAGAGCCCTCTTCTCTAAATATAAAAGTTATATCAGCAAGCTCTTTTTCGCCCTTAATGGGTTTATTGATGTCCTTATTTCCGACGAGGAATAACTGATTTTCAATTAAATCAAATTTATCCACTTTTATATTTTCTGGAAGTATAGAAACTAATGCAAAGTCGATTTCGTTTTGTAATAAGCTTCTAATTACTTTAGATTTATTTGTCACATCCATTGTCAAATCAACATTTGTATTATCCTTTAAAAAATCCGAAAGAAAGTAGGGCATGATGTATTTGCCAGTGGAAACGATTGCCATCTTTAAATGACCGGCTAAGTTATTTTTAAAATTTTGAGACTTGTAATTGATATTATCTACTTCGTTTATAATACCTTCTGCAGCATGAGCTACTTCTTTTCCAAGATCAGTTACATAAATTTTTTTTTGTATGATCTCGACAAGTGGATAATCGAACTGTCTTTGAAAATTTTTCAACTGTATTGAAATGGCAGGCTGGGTTAAATTTAATTGCTCTGCCGACTTGGTGATGCTTAACGTTTGTGTGATTTTTAAAAAAATTCTTAATTGATTTAAGGTATAGTTCATAAATAAAATTTATAACAAATATAATAATAATAAATAAATATTATAATAAATAATATAGCAACTTTGTCCCCACAAACGATAATTCTATGCCAGTTTTAATTGCTTATTTTGTTTTATTATGTGTTTTTTTTATTGGGAGTTCGTCTTATCCAAGTACTTACACAAAAGAAGATATGGATGCATGGACGGCACTTTTACTTCGTCCATTTATCCAGATAATAATTATGGCAGTTGTCTTTTTGATCCTTGCAGTACATCATTTAAAAAAACAAGTTAAAAGTTGCAAGGTTTAATGATATCGTATTTCCATAATAAAACATGTCTAATTGTATCTAAACATCAAAAGGAAATAGTTATTGCACCAATACTTAAGGCCAAGTTGGGGATGATTTGTGTTTCAAACTCTACTATCGATACTGACGCCTTGGGTACATTTACGGGTGACATTGAAAGAGTTAAGTCTCCATATGAAACTGTCAAGGAAAAGTGTTTGCTGGCCATGAACCAGCCTAAAATTGATTTTATTATTGCCAATGAAGGGTCGTTTGGTCTACATCCATTTATTCCTTTAATTACAGCAGATGAAGAATTCATTTGTCTATATGATGTGCATGAAAATGAGTTTATTACCGAAAAAATGCTTTTTTATGAAACCAATTTTTCCTCTGTAAAAATTACGAATCTAGTTGAATTGGATACAGTTTTATTGAATTTAAAATTCCCGTCGCATGGCATTATTCTTAGGTCCACAGGAGTAATAATTAAAGATTTATTTGACCTATCGATAATCAGGAGTAGCATAAATAAAATACTTATCGAAGAGGGGCACTGCTATATTGATACCGATATGCGTGCAATGCATAACCCAACTAGAATGAAATGTATTGAGCAGTTGACGATGAAATTTGCTAATACATTGTTGTCTACTTGTAATCAATGTGGTTGGCATGGATTCAGAATTATTGAACATAAGGAAGGTTTAAAATGTAGCTTATGCAATCGACCTACAAAAAGCACGCTCTATCATTTATATAGATGTAAAAAATGCAATTTTGAAAAAAAGAATATTTTTCCTCACAAAAAAGTAGCAGAAGATCCAACCTATTGCGATTGGTGTAATCCATAATTAAAATTACATTAAATGAACCTTAATTTACTTTTTGAAAATTTAACGAATCCTGCCTTATTATTTTTTATTCTAGGCATCGTTTCAGTGTTGCTCAAAAGTGATCTTGCCATACCAGATAATACTTCGAAATTCATTTCTTTATACTTATTATTTTCAATCGGTTTTAAAGGAGGACAAGAACTGTCTCACGAATCTTTTGACCAAGCACTCGTAGTTAAATTAATATTTGGGTTTGCATTGTCCTTATGTATCCCATTGTATACATTCTTTATTTTAAAAAAGAAGTTCAATATATACGATTCAGCTGCAATAGCTGCCGCATATGGGTCGGTAAGTGCTGTGACATTCGTAACAGCTGTAACCTATATAGAGTTAAAAGGACTTCATGTGAGTGGACATATGGTTGCCATAATGGCCTTGATGGAATTTCCTGCTATCATCATTTCAATAGTACTGATGTCATTTTTTGACAGACAGAAAGAAAAGAATTTAAGCATGCTAGTTAAACATGCCTTGACAAACGGGAGTGTAATATTGATTTTAGGTAGCTTGATTATAGGACTTTTGGCAAATCCACTTCAG
>CALPLN020000114.1 GCA_943324415.2 Sediminibacterium ginsengisoli
TGTGTACGTGACTTCTTTCCAAGATCATACCGAAGAAGATACAACACGTTTTACGCCAGTTAAAATTTCCGTGGGCGATTCTATCTTTTATAGCAATGGTTACATTAAACTGGAGAAAGTCAATGTGAATCCTCCAGGTGATCGACCTGCAGGGGTCAATGAATTAAGATTACAATTAAATGTGGTGTCCAAAGAGGGATTAAAATATGTAGCAGAACCAGGTATTTTGTTAGAAGGATTGAATTTATCTTCAAAATTGGATACGGTAAAAGCACAGAATTTAGTGTTGAGCTTTAATAAAGTGATAGACCAAGAAAAAGGTATTTTAGAAATTGGAGTTAAAGAGTCAACCTCCCTAACAAACCTAATTACTTTAAAAGTCTATGAATTCCCAGGGATCAATTTATTGTGGTTGGGCGTGATTGTCACGACCATCGGTTTCATGATGGGTGCCTATTATCGTTTTAAGAAATAGGGTTACTTTTTGTATATTAGGGTATCAAATGATATGAGAGCCGTCTATTTTATACTACTATGTTTACTGTCAACAAGCTTGCCTGAGCAGCTTTTTGCCCAAACCAGCCAGTATGATACCTTAAGGGTGGAAGCATTTATAACTCCAGAAGGGGACACGATACCTCAATCTTGGCTACCTACCGTCATGGTTGCTGCCGTTCAAACGCAAGCATTAAAAAACTACTGGAGCAATTGGACAAGATTGCGCAATGCAGTCTATGTAACTTATCCTTACGCAAGAACGGCTAGTAAAGTCATTCAATCAGTGAACGCACAGTTAGCCAATGTGCAAGATGAAAAAATCAGAAAACAAATTATTAAATCTAGAGAGAAGGATTTGAAAAGGGACTTTGCAGATAAGGTGACCAACTTATCGGTTTATCAAGGGAAAGTACTTATGAAGTTAATCAATCGTGAAACGGGCAACAATTGCTACCAATTGGTCAAAGAGTATAAAGGGGGATTCAATGCAGGAATTTGGCAAACAGTTGCTTTTGTATTTGGCAGTAGTTTAAAGCAGCCCTATAATCCTAATGGGGAAGACCAAGAGATTGAAAAATTAGTGGTAGAAGTACAAAAAATATATGGCGCTAAGGGCTAATCTGCTTAGCTAAATTGGGGTAGGTTTTTGGGGCAGGTTTTTGTACCTTTACCCGAATAGATACTATCTTATGAGCGACGAAAAAAGTTTAAATTTTATTGAAGAAATTATCTCCCAAGACCTTGCAGCTGGGAAGTACAAGAGCATATTGACTAGGTTCCCTCCAGAGCCAAATGGTTATTTGCATATTGGTCATGCCAAAAGCATTAGTTTAAATTTTGGTTTAGCAGAAAAATTTGGGGGTGCAACCAATTTAAGATTTGATGATACCAATCCTGTAACAGAAGACACAGAATATGTAGAGAGTATTAAAGCCGACTTAAAATGGTTGGGTTTTAATTGGATTAAAGAATGTTATGCATCTGATTATTTTGATCAATTATATGCATTTGCTGTACAATTAATTGAAAAAGGATTGGCTTATGTAGACGATAGTACAGCCGAAGAAATTGCACAACAAAAAGGTACGCCTACAGTACCTGGAACAGGGAATGCCTATAGGAACAGAAGCATCCAAGAAAATTTGGAATTGTTTGCAGCAATGAAAGCAGGACAATTTGGGGATGGCGAAAAAGTACTCCGCGCTAAAATAGATTTAGCGAGTCCGAACATGCACATGCGTGATCCACTTTTATATAGAATTAAAAAAGTGCACCATCATCGTACAGGAGACAAATGGTGTATTTATCCTATGTATGATTTTGCACATGGACAAAGTGATTCCATTGAAAATATTACCCATTCCATTTGTACTTTAGAATTTATCCCACACAGGGCTTTATATGATTGGTGCATTGAGCAATTAGGCATCTTCCCATCTAAACAATATGAATTTGCGCGTTTGAATATGACCTATACGGTGATGAGTAAGCGTAAATTATTACAATTGGTACAAGAGGGGCATGTGCAAGGTTGGGACGATCCAAGGATGCCTACTATAAGTGGTATGCGCAGAAGAGGGTATACCGCAGAAAGTATAAGAGATTTTTGTGATCGTATTGGGATTGCAAAAAGAGAAAATTATATTGACCTTAGTTTATTAGAATTCTGTGTGCGTGAACATTTGAATAAAATTGCACAAAGAAGAATGGTGGTAACCGATCCTATTAAATTGGTGATTACCAATTATGATCAAGACGAAGAACTATTGCATTCAGAGAACAATCCTGAAGATCCAAATGGAGGAACAAGACCTGTTCCATTCAGCAAAGAATTATGGATACAGAAAGACGACTTCATGGAAGAACCTACTAAAAAGTACTTTAGATTAGGGCCAGGTTTGTCTGTAAGATTAAAGAGTGCTTATATTATTGAATGCGAAGGGTTTGATAAAGACGATGCAGGCAATGTAACCACCGTGTATGCTAAATATTTCCCTGAATCAAAATCTGGTTCAGATACATCAGGTATTCATGTAAAAGGCACCTTACATTGGGTAAGTGCGAAACATGCTATTCCTGTTGAATTAAATGAGTATGATCGTTTATTCAATGTGGAAGATCCAAGCAATGCAGAAGGTGATTTTAAATCCTATGTTAACCCACATTCTTTGCATAGCGTAACGCTTGCATGGGGCGAGCCAGCATTGTTGACAGATGCATTAGAATCTCGATTCCAATTTTTAAGAAAAGGGTATTTTTATCAGGACATCAATAGCTCAAAAGATAAATTGGTTTTCAATAGAACTGTTACACTTAAAGATACTTGGGCCAAGGAACAAAAGAAATAATATAATTCATCTACTATGCTACTTGACTTGGAGCAATTTAAAAGCCATTGGGCCAATACTTTCCCAAGTATAGCAAAACAGGATACGCATTTTTTAATTGCGGTGAGTGGCGGATTAGATAGTATGGTGCTTGCATTTTTAATGCAACAAATGGGCGCAAAATGTTCCATAGCGCATGCTAATTTCCAATTAAGAGGAGAAGAGAGTACTAGAGATGAAAACTTTGTGCAAGCTTTTGCAGCAAAGATGGAGATGCCTTTTTTAACCAAGCGTTTTGATACTTTGGCTTTTGCCGAACAATACAAAATGGGGATTCAGCAAGCTGCAAGGGAAATACGTTATGCTTGGTTTGAAAGCTTAGTAAAAGACCTTGCTGCAAGTGATCCGTCAAAAATTGTGTTGTTAACAGCGCACCATGCAGATGATCAAGTGGAGACCGTATTGATGCAATTTTTCAGAGGAACTGGATTGCATGGACTAACGGGTATTCCAGCCATCAGGACGCATCAACAAAATCCATTGGCTACAGATCATATAGATTTAATTAGACCCTTACTACCATTTAGCAAAGCGAGTATTAAAAATTTTGCTACATTAAATGGACTTACCTATGTGGAGGATAGTTCGAATGAGAAAAATGATTACACTAGAAACCTAATTCGCAATCAGTTGATTCCTCAGATGGAGACCATTTATCCAAACGTAAGTCAACAGGTATTGGATACCATTACAAGATTAAAAGAAGCCGAGACGATTGTGAATGAAACAGTGGCATCATTTTGGAAAAAGCAGATGTCATTCCCAAAGGGGATTCCCACCATTGACTTGTCAAAATGGAATCAACTTAAAGGCAATGCAACTTATATATGGGGCTTGGTACAGACTTATGGATTTAAATCCACGCAACTTAAAGAAATTCATAAAATAGCTGGTGCAAACAAGGGCGCATTTATTGCATCTTCTTCACATCGGCTGATTAAGTGGGATAACCAAATTCAGATTGTCCCCAATCAGCAAGATAAGGTGTATGAAACTATTTCAAAAGATCAAGTACTATTAGAGACGCTGTTTGGAAAATACCAGTTAGAATGGATTGATAATTTGGAGGGATTAAAAGTGGATACTAGCTCAAATATGGCCTATTTAGATGCAGATCTGTTGAGTTGGCCTTTATTAAATCGTTCTTGGGTAGCAACGGATTATTTTTATCCATTGGGGATGCGCAAGAAAAAGAAATTAAATCAATTCTTAGGAAACTTAAAATTAAGCCCAGCAATCAAAGCAAGAACATCAGTGATTTGTTCAGACAACAAAATTGCATGGGTTGTTGGACAGCGAATCGATGACCGTTTCAAAATTACACCACATACAAAATGGGTGTTGAAAATTACATTCCTAAGTAAATCCTAATTTGCTCTATAAAGCTTGCTACAACGTTGAATTGAGCAATAAAGAAAGCAGCTACAATCAAGAATACCACACCATAGAGTGATCCCCAAAGATGTGCGCTATGATTGATACCGCCATGACCTTGCTTTGCTAAATAAGCTGTAATCCCCAAATAGATAGGGCCAAATATAAAACCAGGAATGATTGGCGGAATGATAAAGAAACCAATTTGTATGGTGGGCATTAAAAAAATTCCAGCAAACACAATTGCAGATACTGCACCAGAAGCACCTAAACTATTGTAATTGTATCTGTCTTTTTGTTGAAGATAGGTTGGTACTAAGCAGACTACCAATGCAGATAAATAGAGTAGTAAGTAGAGCATCTTTCCATTGTTGCCAAAAAGCATATGAAAATACTGTTCTACATAATCCCCAAACATATAGAAGGAGAACATATTGAACGCCAAGTGCATAAAATCGGCATGAATAAATCCAGAACTTATAAAACGATACCATTCATTGTGCCTGCCTACGGTATGTGGGTGGAAAATTAATTTATCCATGATCTCAGCATTGTAAAATGCGACAATGGAGACTATAACAGTGATGACAGTGATTAGTAAAGTGATGCTCATTATTCGTGATGGTATTTTTCGTTGGCTAAGATACTACATGCGCGGTAGATTTGTTCTGCAAGCATTAATCTCACCAACATATGTGGGAAGACAAGTTCAGAGATACTCCAGGTGAAATTGGCTCTTTGCTGAATGGTTTCATCCACACCATAGGCTCCGCCAATTAAGAAAATGATTTTTTGGGCACTTTGGTTGGCTTTTTGTTGAATCAAATTGGCCAAACCAGGGGAGCTCAACATTTTACCTTTTTCGTCCAATAGGATTAAGATATCAGTTGGTGCGATTGCTTTGAGGATACTCGCAGCTTCTGCTTTTTTGATTGGATTGGGCTCTGACAATTTTGACGGTGTGATCAACTGCCAGTCTATAGGATAGTAATGTCCAATTCTTTTAGTGAATTGATCCACGCCTTCTTTGATATAAGATTCGTTGGCTTTACCAACGGAATAAATGGAGAGTTTCATTTTATTTAAAATAAATTTTAATCATTTCGTATACTTTTTTGCTGGTGGCATCGTCAATGGTACCAAGGACTTTAATAAGTCTTCTTTTATCGATTGTGCGAATTTGGTCAATCATTATTTGTCCTGATTTTTTCTTAAAATCACAGTTAATTCTAGAGGGGTAATTTTTTAATGTTGAAGTTAGTGGCGCAACAATAATATTAGGTAATGCTTGATTTGCAAGATCAGGGGAAATGACTAAACAGGGTCTAATCTTGTTTATTTCTGTTCCTTTTGATGGTGAAAAATTAGCCATCCATATCTCATTCTTTGATACTACCATGTCCAGTCCTCCGGAATTGGATCTTCAAAATCCAACCAATCTTTATCTTCTTGTGTCAGAGTATGATCCATTTTTTTATAGATTTCTTCCCATCCTGCTCTTGGATCTATTTCAACTGGTTTGATAACAATACAATCTTCACGAAGTTCGAGTGTGACTTCTTCGTCAAGCTTGTATTCTTTAATGATTTCATTGGGGAGTCGGATGCCCTTTGAATTGCCTATTTTGATGATTTTTGCTTTCATAGGATTGTTATTACATTGTAATTACAATACAAATGTAGGCTATTATATGAAATTGGTGCGGGTATTTTTACTTTTAAGCGGGGTTACTTTGAAATCAGGGTTACATTAAAGACAAGATGATACTTGTTAGAATACCCAACCAATACCTATACCGGTTGTAACACTTTGAAAAGGAATCTCAAAGCCAAAATGATAGTTCAGAAAGTATTTATTTTTTTGTACCTGATGCCCAATATTATAAAATAGCTTCATTCCATCTGTGGGTGTATTAAAACTTTCTTCATTTGGGCTTTTATATAACGTAGATAAGAATCTCCCTTCAAATCCAAA
>CALPLN020000115.1 GCA_943324415.2 Sediminibacterium ginsengisoli
ACAATTTAAAGCGTTACAAAAGTGAGATTAAAGTCATTAGAAATCAAGGGGTTCAAGAGTTTTGCTGATAAAACAATTGTCAGTTTTGACGAGGGTATAACAGGCATTATTGGACCTAATGGTTGCGGTAAGAGTAATATCATTGATAGTATTAGATGGGTAATTGGAGAATCCAAGATTTCAGCATTAAGATCTGAAAATTTAGATTCTTTGGTATTCAACGGTAGTAAAACTAGAAATGCAAGTAGCATGGCGGAAGTGAGTTTGACTTTCGAGAATACCAAAAACTTATTGCCTACAGAATTTAGCACCATCACCGTGACTCGTCGTTATTATAAAAACGGGGAGAGTGAATACCGATTGAATGATGTGGCTTGTCGATTAAAAGACATCCACAACTTATTCATGGATACGGGTGTAAGTACAGACAGTTATGCAATTATTGAATTGGGTATGGTGGATGACATTATCAAGGACAAGGATAATAGTCGTCGTAAAATGCTTGAGCAAGCTGCTGGAATCACTATATACAAAACTAGAAAGAAAGAAGCGAAGAATAAATTAGATGCGACTGAACAAGATTTGTCTCGTATCGAGGATTTGTTGTTTGAGATTAACAACCAATTAAAGACCTTAGAGAATCAAGCAAAGAAGGCTGAAAAATATTTTGAGATTAAAAAGGATTACAAGGAAACAGCGATTGAATTAGCAATTGCATCTTTGGAAGGATTCAATTTAACCTACAAAGAGTTAACAGAACAACAAGAGACTGAAACAGATAAAAAATTCCAATTAGAAGCAACAATCGCTTTAGAGGAAGCCGCACTTGAACAAGAGCGTGTGGTTTTCATTGAGAAGGAGAAAGGCTTACAAAGTATGCAACAGGAGTTCAACGAAATGTTGCAGAATCTAAGAACTAAGGAGAATGACAAAAGCTTGGCAGCGCAACGTTTAGATTATTTAAATGATAAGGAAAAAGGGTTACAAGAATTCCTTGAGCGTGCAGAAGGGCAATTGAAAACAATCGGCGATTCTATTGAGTACACTAAATTGCAAGTGGTTGACGAAGAGAAATTATACAATGATTTCAAGAATAGAGTGGAGCAATCACATGTTGAGTTAACCAATAAGCGTGCGCAATTTGATGACCAACGTTCGGTATTAGACGGACTTCGTCAACAGTTTGGTCAAATTCAAAGAAATCAATTTGAGGCAGAAAAGAAAGTTGCCGTGTCAGACACCTCTATCCAAAATATTCAAAGAAGCCAACATCAATTAGATGAGGAACAATTGCATAGAGCGGAGCAAGTTGAGGACCTTACAAAACAATTGGCAACTAAAGAAGCCGACTTGGCTGCAAGTAAAGCGCATTTAGCCGATTTGCAAGCACAACACGAAAAAGCGAAAGCAAGTATTTTTGAAACACAAGCGCAACTAGAAGAACTAAGATCAAAATTAGCAGAACAATCAAGAATCTTAGACGCTAAGAAAAATGAATACGATTTACTCAAGAGTTTAGTAGACTCTATGGAAGGATATCCAGAGAGTGTTAAATTCTTACACAAGAATACTGGCTGGAACCACAATGCGCCAATCCTTTCTGACATCCTATATGTTCAAGAAGCATATCGTACAGCAGTTGAAAATGTATTGGAACCTTATTTAAATTACTACGTAGTCAATAATTTAAAGGAAGGGATGCAAGCGGTACAGTTATTGGATGACAACAAAAAGGGCAAGGCTAACTTCTTTTTATTAGATCAATTAAATGGTGCCAAGGCAGAATCTGCACCATCCAATACCATCGCAGCTTTATCTGTGATTGAAATTGATCCACAATATGCTGCATTGGCGAATCACTTGTTAGGAAATGTTTTCATAGCAGAAAATGAATCAGCTCTAGAAGCAATTTCTACTGGCGTGATATTAGAGAAGACAGGTAAATATGTGAGAGGCAAGTATACCTTGACTGGAGGTAGCGTTGGATTATTTGAAGGGAAGAAGATTGGTCGTGCAAAGAATTTAGAAAAATTATTGGAAGACATTCAATCACAAGAAACGGTGGTGAATGAGTTGAAAGCGCAAATACAAGTAAAGCATGAGTCTGTTTTACAGTTCAATGAATTATTGAAAGAACAAGAGATTAGAACGACAGAACAAAATGTAAATCGTTTAATCAACGATGTATTTGCCAATAAGAACAGATTAGAAAACTTACAATCTGCACAAGTTGCTGCTGTAGCAAAATTGGCAGAGTTGGCAGAGAAAATTGCGCAAGAACATGCTTCAATTGGTGATACAAGAACTCAGTTGACTGAATTGAATGCTTCATTGCAAGCAACACAAGCTCAGTTAGGTGATATTGAAATGGCATACCAAGCAGCTGAACAAGCGTACCATTTGGCTTCTGGTGAATTCAATGAAATGAATTTACAAATGACCAAGCAACAAAGTAAGATTGAAGCTTTACAACAAGAAGTGATCTTTAAGGGCAATCAATTGAATGATTTGCATGCACAGATTCAGACCAATACTGCGCAATTAACAGAAGCTTCTACCGCGATTGTAGAAAGTAGAACACAATTAGAAGCCATCGATACTGAATTGGTTGAATTATTGAGAAATAAAGAATCTGAAGAATTAAAATTAAATGAAGCGGATCAATCTTATTATACTTTACGTACCGCTTTACAAGAGAAAGAAAGTACATTAAGACACCAAGTGAAGTCTAAGGAATTGATGGATCAATTGATCAATGAGATCAAGGATAAATTAAATAACCTAAAACTACAATTGGCTGGCACGAAGGAAAGATTGAGTGTTGAGTTTAAAGTTGAGTTAGAGGAAATCTTAGATCTTGGAAGACAAACTGAAGCGACATTAGAAGAATTACAAGCGGATGTAGAGAAGATGAAGAAGCGTTTAGAGAATATGGGAGAAGTCAATCCAACTGCGATTGAGGCTTACACCGAGATGAAGAAACGTTATGATTTTATCTTAGAACAAAAGAATGACTTAGTTACTGCTAAGGAAAGTTTATTATTAACGATCCAAGAAGTGGAAGCAACTGCGAATCAAGCATTCTTAGAAACTTACAATACGGCTAGAGAGAATTTCCAAAAAGTATTCAAAGCATTGTTTACAGAGGAAGATTCTTGTGACTTAATTTTAGTTGATCCAACCAACCTTGCAGAAACTGCGGTAGAGATTGTAGCGAAGCCTAAAGGAAAGCGTCCATCTTCAATCACTCAGTTGAGTGGAGGAGAGCGTACCTTAACCGCTACAGCGATGTTATTTGCGATTTACTTAATCAAGCCAGCACCATTCTGTATCTTGGATGAGGTGGATGCACCATTGGATGACGCCAACGTAGGTAAGTTCACACAAATGATTCAGAAGTTCTCTGACAACTCTCAGTTCATTATTGTTACACACAATAAGCAAACGATGAGTGCGGTGGATGTGATTTATGGTGTGACAATGCAAGAGCCTGGGGTAAGTAAATTAGTGCCTGTGGATTTCAGAAGTTTGGCCTAGTTGATTAAATCTGTTGTCATATTATTCATAGCTTGCTTTATGGTGTATCTGCCCTTTAGTAGGACACCTGATTATTTTGACAGTGATATTACGCCCGCGCTAATTGAAGCGAAATCTGACAGTGTATTTGCGGTTTTTAAAGAATCGGGTAAAATCTATCGAGTTCAACTAGATCAACATATTTATCAAACAAGTGTTGGATCCAGAATAGAAATAAGGTATGAGTTAAGTGCGCCTGAACATGCAAAAGTCAATCAACTAATTGGGTACTGGTTGGAACCTAAAGAAATATTAGGTGCTATTTGCATCCTACTTATTTTATTGATTGCGGCTTATGCGACAACGCATCGTCCAGATCCCAATGCATTAAAAGAACAGATCGAATTCAAGAAAGAAGATACAGGGAAGTACGTCTAGTATTCCAGTATTTTTTCTAAATCAAAAAAGGGAAAGTGAATTTATTTAGCTAGATAACGTTTGATGTCTTTATCGATATCGCGGTTCTTGATGGTTTCGCGTTTGTCGTATTCTTTCTTACCTCGGCCGATTCCAATCTCCATTTTTGCATAATGTTTCTCATTGAAAAATATACGTAAGGGGACGATTGTGAATCCTTTTTCTTTGGTTTGGGCTTCTATTTTTTTTAGTTCTCTTGCGGTCAATAAAAGCTTTCGATCATGCACTTCGATATGGTTGTTCTTATTGCCATGAGAATAGGCATTGATGAATAAAGACCTTACCCAAAGTTCGCCTTTATCAAAAAAGCAGAAGGAGTCATTGAAACTCACTTTGCCTGCACGAATAGATTTTACTTCGGTGCCCATCAATACAAGGCCCGCCACATATTTGTCTTCTATCTGGTAGTTAAAATAGGCTTGCCTATTGTTTAATTCTATTGTCTTGGGTGCTTTCGCCATAAAAAAATATCCCGATGTAAAACACCGGGATACAAAAGTACTATTTAAAATTGATTTCTTTTTGGCATTAACTTCGGAACATAAAAGCAACATCTGCTAATTTCTGCTTCAGTTCTTTCCTGTCTACTATAAAATCAAGAAATCCATGTTCTAATAAGAATTCTGAACGTTGAAAACCAGGAGGCAAATCACGCTTGATGGTTTCTTTGATCACCCTCGGACCTGCAAAACCAATCAATGCACCTGGCTCTGCAATATTGATATCTCCTAACATCCCAAAGCTGGCAGATATACCACCAAAAGTAGGGTCGGTCAATAAAGAGATGAAAGGTAATTTAGCATCACTTAGTTGTGACAATTTGCCACTTGTCTTTGCTAATTGCATTAAGCTAAATGCGCTTTCCATCATACGCGCCCCGCCACTTTTACTAATCACTAAAAAGGGGAGTCTATGTTGAATACAATAATCTACCGCACGGCTGAATTTTTCACCCATTACACTACCCAATGAACCACCAATAAATTCAAAATCCATACAAGCAACCACATAACCTTCTCCATTCATTTTGCCAACACCAACACGCATTGAGTCTTTCAAATCTGTTTTTGAATGGATCTCATCTAAACGTTTTTGGTAATTCTTTAAGTCGGTAAAATTAAGGGCATCTTTACTTTTGATTTCATCAAAAAGTACATCAAATTCTTGGTTATCAAATAAGATGGCAAAATATTCATCACTACCAATACGGTGGTGATAATTACATTTACTACAGATATACAATTCTTCTTTTAATTCAGAACTAGTACATATATGGTTACATGTGGGACATTTTGACCATAAACCTTCTGGTGTTTCTTTCTTGTCTGCAGTTGAAGTGCTAATTCCTTTACGGATTCTTTTAAACCATCTTGATTTATCTGCTGCATCAGAATGATTCAATTCCTCTCCAGTTAGATTGACCTCAATATCTTCTACTTTTTCACGCATAGGGGGCTTATTTAAGCGTTTCTATTGATACAATTTAAGTCATCGAATGATTGCTCTAAACGTTTAATGAAAGACTCTTCGCCTTTTCTTAACCAAACTCTAGGATCATAATATTTTTTATTTGGCTTCTCTGCACCTTCTGGATTACCCAATTGAGTTTGTAGATAAGCTTCGTTCTTTTTGTAGTAACCCAATACACCTTCCCAGAATGCCCATTGTAAATCGGTGTCTAAGTTCATCTTAATTGCACCATATCCAATTGCTTCTCTAATTTGGTTTTGAGGAGAACCAGATCCACCATGGAATACAAAATAAACTGGTTTAGGACCTGTGCCCAATGTTTTTTCAATATGCAATTGGCTATTGTGTAAAATCTCAGGTTTTAATTCAACATTGCCTGGGCTATATACACCGTGTACATTACCAAAAGCAGCGGCAACAGTGAATAAGTTACCAACCTTACCTAATTCAGTATAAGCATAAGCAACGTGTTCTGGTTGCGTATATAATTTATCATTTTCAACGCCGCTGTTATCAACGCCATCTTCTTCACCACCTGTTACACCCAATTCAATTTCAATACCCATGCCCAATGGAGCCATGCGTTTGAAAAATTCTACTGAGGTCTGGATATTCTCTTCGATTGGTTCTTCTGACAAGTCCAACATATGTGAACTGAACAAAGGCTGACCATGTAATTTGTGGTATTTTTCACTCTCGTCAATTAACGCAC
>CALPLN020000116.1 GCA_943324415.2 Sediminibacterium ginsengisoli
CGTAAGTCACCAGAAATGGAGCGTCCTTTCAAAACGCCATTGGTACCATTGGTGCCTATTTTAGGCGCAGTGATTTGCTTGGCAATGATCTTCGCATTAGATATGCAAACCCTTAAAGTAGCCTTTATTTGGATGATTATTGGCTTATTTGTTTACTTCTTTTACAGTAAGAAGACAAGTAAACTGAATAAATAATCTCGATTATACTTAAATTAAAATAGTCCCGATTTTCGGGACTATTTTTTTTGTGTTATTTTTGCGCACCTTAAATCATGAAACTATGGGTAGGATATTTGAAGTAAGAAAAGCAACCATGTTTGCTCGTTGGGATAAAATGGCAAAACAATTTACCCGTATCGGTAAGGAAATCGTTATTGCAGTTAAGGCATCGGGACCAGACACGTCCACGAATCCTGCTTTGCGTAGATGTTACCAAAATGCCAAGAGCGTTGGTATGCCTAAGGATCGTGTGGAGGCCGCAATTAAAAGAGCCTTAGGAAAAGACACTTCTAATTACGAAGAAGTCTTATACGAAGGATATGCACCTCATGGAGTAGCCTTGTTAGTAGAAACTGCAACGGATAACCATGTAAGAACCGTAGCCAACGTAAAAAGTATTTTTAATAAAGGGGGTGGCGCATTAGGAAATAGTGGCAGTGTGAGTTTTCAATTCAAGAAAATGGGGGTGTTTAAGCTCAACCCGGAAGGATTGGTAATGGATGATTTAGAATTAGAATTGATCGATCATGGTTTAGATGAATTAGGAGAAAGCAATGACGACAATGACAATCCGATTATCGTATTAAGATGTGCATTTACCGATTTTGGTAATTTACAGAAAGCATTGGAAGATAAAAATATTACTCCAATCAGTGCCGAACTAGAATGGATCCCTACTACAACTGTTCCTGTAACTGATGAGCAAGCAGAAGATATTAGTAAATTGATTGAGAAATTAGAACAGGATGAAGACGTGAACAAAGTGTTTCATAACATGGCTTAAAATCAATTTTACGAAAATCACAATCACGATATTAAGTTTCATTTTTGCGCAGACCTTGTCTGCGCAAAAATTGACAACAAAGAATCAAAAACAATATTGGCAAAAAGACCAAGTAGCTACATTGCAATCAAATGCTGTTCTATCTAAAGGCATCTATACCATACAAAATAAAGTAGCAGCCAATTACTACACAACACAGACTGGATTCTTTTGTAATCAAGAAAGGGCATTAGAGAAAAAGACAAAAATTCCTTTGAGATTTAGACTTGGATCTTTGAGTTACACTGAACAACTTGAGGGTTACAACCAATAAGCTACTCCGCCATCAATTCCATCACTACCTTAATCACTTCTTCTGTATTTGGTTTAGAGAAATAATCTCCATCACTAGCATAGGCTGGACGATGTGCTTTTGCAGACAATGTTCTCGCACTTGCATCTAACCACTTATAGCCACCTTGTTCTTCAATCACTTGCTGATACATAAAAGCTGAAGCTCCTCCAGGAACATCTTCGTCCACAAATAAAATTCGATTGGTTTTCTTAAGTGATGCAAGAATCTGATGATTGATATCAAATGGCAAAAGCGTTTGCACATCAATCACTTCACAATCAACACCCATTGCTGCTAAACGGATAGCAGCGTCTTCTATGATTCTTAATGTAGACCCGTAAGAAACAATGGTGATGTCTTCACCAGCGCTTAATATTTCAGGTATCCCTAATGGTATTGTGAACTCATTGATATTGGACGGAACCGTTTCTTTTAATCGATATCCATTTAAGCACTCAATCAAAATAGCAGGATCATTTGCTTTAAGTAAGGTATTGTACATCCCCACTGCTTGCACCATATTTCTTGGCACACAAACAAACATACCTCTTAAGGCGTTAATGATCATACCCATCGGCGAACCACTATGGAAGATGCCCTCCAAACGGTGTCCTCTTGTTCTGATAATCACTGGACTACTTTGTTTTCCAACAGTTCTATAATGAAGTGTTGCCACATCATCACTCAGTGTTTGGATACCAAATAATAAATAATCCAAGTATTGAATTTCTGCAATTGGCCTCAAGCCTCTCATTGCCAATCCATGTGCTTGACCCATGATGGTTTGTTCTCGAATACCTGTATCAAAAATTCTATTGACGCCATACTTGGCTTGCAAACCAGCAAAACCTTGATTCACGTCTCCAATGTTTCCTAAGTCTTCGCCAAACGCAACCACCTTAGGATTATTTTCAAATAAGTAATCAAAATATTGATTCAACACTTCATACCCATTGAGTTGCCTTGGATTCTCCTCCATGATCGCTGGCACAACAGATACATTCAAAGCACTTTTTGCACCTTCATTGTATAAGTACTTACTATAAAAAGGCGCTTGCGCTTCATAATAATTCGTTACTAGATTTTTGATCGCGACAGCTTGTGGATGTTGAGGCAATTGCTCTAACACCATATTTAAAATTCTAAAGAGCTCTCTTTTTAAAGGCTCTTTATTCGCCACCAATTCCTGCATCATTCGATACAAAGGCGCTTCACTGTCCAAACCTGCATATACCAATTGAGCAGCCTCTTGAATTTTCGATTTAATAGGTGATATGTATTTGTCCCAAGCAGCTTGTTTTTGATCTCGAACAGTTTGTTTTACTTCTGATTCTAAAAGATCCAAAGACGCATCCGTGGCCAATTCATTTAGAATCAACCAAGCCCTCATTTGTTTGTTACAATCCCAATTCCTCTCCCACTCTAATCTTTCTGCAGATTTATATCTTTCATGACTACCACTTGTTGAATGGCCTTGAGGTTGCGTCACTTCTTTCACATGAAACACAACTGGCGTATGCGTGGCACGAGTATATGCAATCCCCTCTTCAAAGGTTTCACAAAGTGCAGCATAATCCCATCCATTCACTTTAAATATTTTGATACCATTGGTGCCTGGCTTTTTTTCAAATCCAGCCAATGCTTCTGAAATAGATCCTTTTGTTGTTTGTAATTCAGTTGGAACAGAAATGCCATAACCATCATCGTATACAATGACAGCTAGCGGCACTTGTAACACTCCCGCAGCATTGATAGTTTCCCAAAAATGACCTTCGGATGTACTTGCATCTCCGATGGTACAAAAACAAACTTCATTTCCTTCGTTCGTTAATCCTGCAAACGCTTCATCTTGTTGGGCATTTCTAAAAAATTTAGAGGCGAATGCAAGGCCCAATCCTCTCACCATTTGTCCTGCAGTGGGCGCTATGTCGGCAGAGACATTATAACTATCTGCTAATGGCAACCAGTCCCCTTGCTCATTCACAAATGGGGTACTAAAATGCGAATTCATATTTCTACCTCCACTATAAGGATCGTTTTCGACGTCCGCATACAATTGAGCAAAATAATCGCCCACATTGGATACCCCTAGCGCAAACATTAAAGTTTGATCACGATAATAACCACTTCTAAAATCACCTTTTTGAAAAAATTTAGCAAGGGCTACTTGTGCGACCTCTTTACCATCGCCAAAAATACCAAATTTGGCCTTCCCGGTCAATACCTCACGTCTACCTAACAGACTCACTTCTCTACTTGCAAGCGCCGTTCGGTAGTCCTCCAATACAGTTTTTCGAAATGCTTCAAACGAAAGCATGTCCTGATTCGATACCGCTTCTAAGTTGGATTCCATGTGACAAAAATAGGGGTCAAAATGCAATAAAAATCAAGAAAGACATAAAATCAGTTAATTACCGAAATTTCAATAATTTAGTGCAAGTTTTCTGAGGCTTGGATTTAGATTTCAATCCCCTTTGGCCCAAAATAAGCACACTTAAAAAATAATAATATGAAGTACCTTCTTACCCTTAGCTTTTCATTGGCTGCATTGTTTTGTTCAGCACAAACAGGTGTTAAATTTGATAAAGCTGCACATAATTTTGGCAAAATTTCGAAAGGCGTGCACAAGTCTGTCATTTTTACTTATACCAATGCAGATGCTAGACCTGCAGTCATCGAATTTGCGAATGCTGAATGTGGATGCACCCAACCAGAATATGATCAAAAGCCTATTTTGAAAGGACAAAAAGGGAGTATCAAAGTGACTTATACTGCTCCAGCTGTTGGCGCGTTTAGAAAGAAAGTAAATGTAAAATTTGCGGGGCAAAAATTGCCAGTTGAATTAACCATCGAAGGTGAGGTTATCAAATAATCATCTAGCTTAAGTTAGTCTTAGTTAGTCTTAATTTAACTCTAAGTTGGACTTAATGAAAAATGCCCCCCGAAACCGGAGGGCATTTTTTTATGATGGATGTCGATCAATTAGTCGATATCCCAGAAAATCTTAGTTGCTAAAGGATCAATTGTTCCTTGTGCTTTCACGTTTACACCATTAGAACCTAATTCAGTTCCAGGGTAATATAAACGTGTAGGACGAGTTGCAGCTGAACCAACATAGTTAGCAGATTGAGGCGTTACTGGGAAACCAGATTTACGGTACTCAGACCATGCTTCTAAACCATTGAAGTTGGCAAGTGCTAACCATTTTTGGTAAGCAATTGCATTCAATTTATTAGTAGATGCTGCAAAATCAACTAAATCAACACCACTCGCTAATAAACGAGCTGCATCAGATGAAGTTGCTCCTAAAGCTCTGTATGACTCTGTCACACCAGCTTCGAAGTAAGATTGAGCAGTTCCAGTCAAGTTTACACTTGCACCATAGCGTTGTTTTGCTTCAGCTAAGTTCAATTGAACTTCTGCTGCAGTTAACAATACCATCGGCTTGTTGTAAGCCCCTTTTACCAATACAGATGGACCAGGAGCAGATGTAACACCAGGTAAATAACCAGCGCTAGATCCAACTGGCACACCAACATAGTTATCGGCAATTTCAGCTTTTGTACTCACACCAGGTGTAGCACCATTCTCATTACCAATAGCATAAGCAATACGCTTCATACGCGTTGTATCACCTGTAGACTTCAAGGTATTGATTAGGAAACTAGTATTTCTTGGCCAGTTGTTATAAGCTCTTCTAGCACCAGTCTCGCTATAACCATATAAGTCATAGAAAGGATTGATTTGACCAGCAGATGGAGTGTAACCAGGGTTAACACCTACTTCTGTACCTGTGATAAAACCAGAACCTTCTGCTACAATCTTATTGATTTCAGCAGTGATGTATGCATCTCTACCAGACACTTTAGATTGACGCATTAAAATACGCATCTTTAAAGAGTTGGCAAATTTGATCCAGCTTGTATTGTTACCTTTAAATACAAAATCAGAACTTGCTGCAGAACTAGCAAAAGCATTCGCTTTTAAATCTTTAATTCCATCGTCTAATAAAGTAATTAAACCTTCATACACTGTTTTTTGATCATCGAATTTTGGTGCCAAAGCGCTTACTCCTTTTAATGCATCAGAGTAAGGGATGTTACCATACAAGTCTACCAATTTTTGGAAGTTGAATGCTTTCATCACTTTAGCTGGACCTTTTAAAAAGTCTTGGCTATTTGCTGTAGCATTATCGATTACATATTGATAATCATAAAGGTTATCAAATGTATTATCCCAATAGTTAAAATCACCGTTGGTGAAATTGTAAGCGAACAAAGTAGTACTAATGATATAACCATTAGACTGAGTCCATTGACCAGCCCAAACCATTCCAGTTTCGTTAGGAGAAACCATATTGGCTGCACTAGTGTTCAATGCGTTCGCAAAGACGTACGCTGGCGTTGCAGTTGGTAAAGAGTTAGGGTTGGTATTGACATCTAAATAGTCTTTTTTACAACCTGTTCCCACAATGACCAAAAACGCGGCGATATATATTTTATAAAGTTTCATATCTGTTGTTTTAGTTAGTGGTGATTAAAAAACAAAGTTTACGTTGAAACCATATTGACGAACAGGAGGTGTTTGCAATGTATTGCTAATACCTAAACCGTTACCGCTAGTGTAACTGAATTCTGGGTCAGTAAATTGGTTTTTCTTGTCCACAATTGTAAATAAGTTTCTTCCGTAAAGTGCCACATTAGCACCACTGAAGATCTTAGATTTCTTCACCCAGCTTGCTGGTAAATTGTAAGACAAGTTCAAGTCTCTTAATTTGATGAACCATCCTGGTGTAACAAA
>CALPLN020000117.1 GCA_943324415.2 Sediminibacterium ginsengisoli
AAGCCTTAGCAGAAGCATAAAAATTCACTTCTGTAGCACCCCCGTAAATTACAGCTGGCACGTTTTCTTGAGAGCGGATTTGGCGGGCGGCTTTTTTGCCAGACTCGGTCCTCAAGTGTCCTTCGATTGTAATTGTTTTCATGTTTTAAATTTAAATATGGACGGCAAAGGTAATGAAATAAAAAGAAGCAACCAAAGTTGCTCCTAATTATTTATAATATGTTGAAAATCAGCTTATTAAAGGTTTCTAGCCTTCAGTTGTGCGTGTACAAATAGGCTGGTAATGCTCTTATTTTCATAGGCATTGCGAATAGCGATTGCGAACAAGTCGGCTACAGTCAATACCTTGATCTTAGAAGATTCAGCTTTCAAAGGAATGGTATCGCAAACCACCAACTCCTCCAATACAGAGCTTTCAATGTTTTCGTATGCTTTACCACTCAATACCGGATGGGTAATTAAAGCACGAACTGTTCTTGCTCCTTTCTCTTTTAACAATGCTGCTGCTTTCACTAGAGTACCACCTGTATCACAGATATCATCAATAATCACGATATCCTTGCCAGTTACATCTCCAATGACTACCATACTAGCAATCTCATTGGCGCGTTTTCTGTGCTTGTCACAAATCACCATCTCTGCATTAAAGTAATTGGCCACTTCACGCACACGGTTGGTACTTCCTACGTCCGGTGCAGCGAACGCCAAGTTTTCAAGATTAAGTGACTCTATATAAGGAATGAAAATAGCTGAGCTGTCTAGGTGATCTACTGGCACATCAAAGAATCCTTGAATCTGTGCAGCATGTAAATCCATTGTGATGACCCTGTCTGCTCCTGCTGCTTCCAATAAAGTAGCAATCAATTTAGCACCAATGGCAACACGTGGTTTGTCTTTACGATCTTGTCTAGCAAAACCATAGTAAGGTACGACTGCAATAATTTTGTACGCACTTGCTCTTTTAGCAGCATCTATCATCATCAATAATTCCATTAAATTATCGGTGGGAGCATAGGTACTTTGAACTAAAAAAACATAATCCCCTCTGATACTCTCCAAAAAGATAGGCTGAAATTCGCCATCACTAAATTTTTGGATATTGATTTTACCATTGGGGGCGCCAAAACGTTGTGCAATTTTTTCTGCAAGAGCCTGCGAGCCTGTGCCCGCGAAAATTTTAACTGAAGGGTTCATGGTGGGTAAAATGTGCTCCAAAGGTATTGATATCGTGCACATATTTTTGGCTATTCTATTGCAAATTTTCAACAAATAGCAAAGTTATACACACCAATTGGCAAGATGCCGGTATTTGTACGCAGAATTAGCGGGTGATTACAAAATATATTTGAACAAAATTGTTTATGCAAGCAAGCAACATCCGATTTTGGGCAGAACAAGATCAACCCATTCATAAATTTAGCACCAAGGGTGCCGACCATTTAAGCGATGTAGAATTATTGGCTATTTTGATACAACATGGCACAGCCCAACAAAATGCCATTGAATTGGCTAGAAGCTTGCTTGCTACCACAGAAAATAGCCTGCAAAAATTTGCAAAGTATAGTGTGGCAGATATTGTGAATTTAAAAATTAAAGGGATTGGAAAAATCAAAGCGGTCAGGATCTTAGCGGCGATAGAATTGGGCTCAAGAAGAATTGATTTAATAAACAAACACACCACCATACATCATAGCCGGGATGTTGCACTGCATTTGAAAAACAAATTACAATACGAGCAGCGCGAGGTATTTATGTTACTCTTATTGAATCAAGCAAACAAAATCATTCACGAAGCAGTATTGAGTGAAGGCGGGATAACAGGTACTGTCGCAGATCCGAGGATTGTTTTTAAACTCGTTATCAGCCATGGCGCCACAGGATTCATCATCTGTCACAATCATCCGAGTGGTCAATTAATACCCAGTAGGATGGATGACGCCCTGACACAGAAGATCAAAAAAGGAGCAGCCCTTTTTGATATTAAATTAATCGACCATTTAATAGTAAGCACTGAGGGCTATTATAGTTATGCAGAACAGCATCCAGATTGGTAAAATCCCCTAGGAACTATGCTTGTGCAGTTGGACCACCGAAATTCATTGGAATCTCAATTTGTTCCATATCCCCAATCGGACCATGTGCAGCTTCATATCTTTCAATATTTTCTACCATGGCTTTCATGAAACGCTTGGCATGCATGGGAGTCAATATCACTCGAGACTTTACTTTACTCTTAGGAGTGCCGGGCATCACATTTACAAAATCTACTACAAATTCTGCATTGCTATGTGTAATGATTGCCAAGTTCGCATAAGCACCTTCAGCAATTTCTTCGCTGATTTCAATATTTAGGGGCTGATTGGGGTTTTGTTCCATAAACTAGTTTAAGAGCCCAAAGATACGAGGGAACGAATCTTAAAAAGAACTAAATTTGCGGCATGTTAGTACTCGACGGTAAAATCGCCTCCGCGGCAGTCAAAGCAAGCTTATTAGAACAAACTACAGCATTAAAGGCTGCAGGTAAAAGAACGCCCCATTTGGCAGCTATTTTGGTTGGCACCAATGGCGCTAGTGAAACCTATGTAGCAAGCAAAGTAAAAAATTGCGAAGAAACTGGATTTGGCTCTTCTTTATACCGATTTGAGGATACAGTGAGTGAAGCAGCATTGTTAGCACAGATTGAAGTATTGAATCAAGATACCAATGTAGACGGTATATTGGTTCAGTTGCCGCTTCCTAAACATATTGACGACGCAAAAGTGATTGAAGCAATTGATCCTAAAAAAGATGTGGATGGATTTCATCCAGCGAATGTGGGTAGATTGGTTCAAGGATTGAACACGTTTATTCCTGCCACACCTTATGGCGTAATGTTAATGTTAGCGCATTTCAATATTGAGACAAAAGGTAAACGTGCTGTAGTGATTGGAAGAAGCAATATTGTTGGAAGACCGATGAGCATTTTATTAAGCGCAGAACATCCTCAAGGAAATTGCACTGTAACTTGTTGTCATAGATATACCCCAAAAGAGGACCTGATTGATTTATGTTCTAAAGCAGATATCATTGTTGTAGCCGTTGGTATTCCTGATTTTGTGGATGCTAGCATGATTAAACCAGGCGCAGTAATTATAGATGTGGGGATCACTAGAGTTATCGACCCAACTGCAGCAAAAGGTTTTAGAATCAAAGGCGATGTGAACTACGCATCTGCCATTACCGTAGCATCTGCTGTTACACCTGTTCCAGGCGGTGTTGGCCTGATGACGATTGCAGGATTATTAAAAAATACCATGAAAGCCTACCAAGGATTATAAAAAGCCTACCAAGGTGCATACATCATTTAAACAAAACACATTGAGCATACCACAGTCTTATCCAGTAATGGAAATGTTTTATTCTTTACAAGGTGAAGGCTATCATCAGGGCAAAGCTGCATTTTTTATACGCTTGGCAGGATGTGATGTGGGCTGTGTATGGTGTGATGTAAAAGATAGTTGGGACGCAAGCAAGCATCCTGTTTTGTCGATTGAAGAAATAGTGGCTGCAGCGGCTGCACATCCAAGTCGCATTGCGATTGTCACTGGAGGCGAGCCCTTATTGCATGCATTGGACCCGTTGACAACTGCATTAAAAGCAGCAGGATTTCAAACGCATATTGAAACATCGGGTTCAAGCCCTATGAGCGGAAGCTGGGATTGGGTATGTTTGTCTCCTAAGAAATTCAAAGCACCCTTACCTGAATCGGTGAAAGCTGCAGATGAATTAAAAGTAGTCGTATTTAATAAATCCGATTTCGATTGGGCGAATTCATTTGTGAACGATTTGTCTATAGATTGCAAAAAATATTTACAGCCAGAATGGGAAAAGTCAGACGCTATGACACCACTTGTGATTGACTACATTAAAGCAAATCCAAGCTGGGATTTAAGTGCACAATTGCACAAGTATATCCAAGTACCTTAATTCATTAAAGTAGTTATACTACCTTTATTGTAACATGTTTTTTCAATTACGATACCGAATAGGTTTTGCGCTAATATTAAGTTGCATTTTATCTTGTGCCAATACCTTAATGGGACAAAGCAAACAGTCCGTTCAAAGCTATGAAGCAGGGATACGAGCACTAGAAAACAACGATACCCAAAAAGCCATTCAACTTTTTACACTTGCAGCTTCCAAAGACAGCCAATATGTAGACCCTGCTATTGCTTTATTTCAGGTTTACCATGATAAAAAAAACTTTCAATCTGCCATTCACTATTTTAATCGAATCCAAAAAATAGATAGCGCCGCTGCCATTCCTTTTTTAGTCAAACAAGGTATCGCATTCGCAAGTTTGGGTCAGTATAATGCAGCAATTAAATTATTAACACCTTATATCAGTAGCAATAGTTTGCCTAGTTATTTAAAAGAAAAAGCAAATGCATTATTTGCAGTTTGTCAATTTGCAAGCAAAGAACCAATTGCGCCTGAAATTAGCATCTTCAATATGGGAGACAGCATCAACTCCCCTGCTGCTGAATATTTCCCAACTGTAAGCATTCAAGACAGTTTGTTTTTATTTATGCGCAGACAAAATTTAAGCAGAGAAGATTTTTACACAAGCAGTATGGGAGCCAATGGATTTACAGCGGCGATTCCATTATCCGACACTTTAAACTTTGCAGCAAAAAAAGGGAGTATGAGTTTGAGTGCCGATCTGCAAACCCTTTACTATGCTGCAGATTACGCTGAACAGGGTTATGGTCGCTATGATATTTATAAAGTGCAACGCAGCCCATGGGGATGGTCAAAACCAAAAAATCTAGGACAAAAAATCAATAGTGATTATTGGGATAGTGCACCCAGCATTGCCCCCGACGGCAACTCAATTTATTTTGCAAGCAATCGCCCTGATGGCTATGGTGGCATAGATATTTATGTGTCTTATAAAAACGAAAAAGGCTATTGGGAAGAAGCCATCAACCTTGGCTCAACAATCAATACTAAGGGAGACGATCAAACACCATTTATCCATGTAGACAATCAGAGTCTTTATTTTTCTAGCAATGGCCGTGCAGGATTTGGCGGATCGGATATTTATGTGGCAAGAAAAAAAATTGATGGCAACTGGACCACGCCGATCAATCTTGGTTATCCTATCAATACCTATGACAACGAAGGGAGTATTGCTGTAGCTAGCAATGGCGTAACAGCTTACATCGCTAGTGATAGAGCAGATAGTAGAGGTGAATTGGATATCTATAAAATTACACTTGCCGAAAATACTAGAGCACATAAAACTTGGTATATCAAGGGGCAAGTTGTGGATGCAAAAACAAATAAAAAAATACCTGCCGACATCGCTATCGTGGACCCAGCTTCTGGTTATCCTATTATGGAAATGCGCATAGATAGTATGGGGCAATTTTTATTAGCCCTCCCTTATTTTGATAGTTTAGGTTTAAAAATCAATAGTCCAGGCCATGATTATCTTAGCAGTCTCCTTCCAATGGATAGCGTAAAGGCCATGACTGGAAAGACCTTTAACTTTGCACTCTTGCCAATTGAAAAAGTGTTTACTAAAACTTTCAATCAGGTTTACTTCGAAACCAACTCGGCAATTTTACAAGCCATTTCAAATGTGGAATTAGACGCCTTAGCTGGCTATTTAAAAACTACACTGAATGCGCAGATCCTTATAGAAGGACATACAGACAATACAGGTTCCGCAGCACAAAATAATTTGCTTTCATTACAAAGAGCCACTGCTATTGCTACCTACTTACAACAAAAAGGCATTGCGCGCAATCGCATACAGAGCAATAGTTTAGGAGCAACTATGCCAATATCGGACAACAATACCGCAGCTGGCAGAGCTAAAAACAGAAGAACGAGTTTCACCATCACATTGCAGTAAAAAAAACGCATCTACTCAAAATTGGATTGTCTGTATTTTAGTTGGGGATCAATTGCGTATTTATACTTGAAAAGGTGATTATTATTGCTACGACTTTTATGCAATGAACAATTCACTTTTATATTCAATCGCTTTCTCTTTGATGCATGGCATTAGCACTTATTCAAAAACAGCATTGATAAAACTATATGGCTCTGCGATGGCCGTGTTTCAAGAGCGACAAAAAGGAAAC
>CALPLN020000118.1 GCA_943324415.2 Sediminibacterium ginsengisoli
CTTCTTATCTGACTTTTTATAATCCAATGCAATCTGCTTCAAATTACGTTCCATCTCTTTCAGGTAGGTGAACTTCTCTTCCGCTACTCTATTCTGCTCTTTTAATAAGGTAATCTGTTGTAGGTGCTTTTCTTTATCTAAAGTTTTATTCAATTCTAATTTAAGTGCATCATTTTCTTTAATCAACTTATGCAATTCCTTACGTTCTTTTTGAACCAATTGCAAATCCTGCTCTGTTCTATTCAATAATTTATCTAATTCAAAATGATGTGTATCCACCAATTTTCTTGCTCTATTGATCAAGTGCTTCGGCAAACCTATTCGTTCTGCAATCGCAAAGGTATAGGAGCTTCCTGGTTTACCAATGACCAACTGGTACAATGGCTCCAATTTCACTTCATCAAATTGCATGGCACCATTCACAATCCCTTTGTTGTGATTGGCCATCACTTTTAAATTCAAATAGTGGGTAGTAACAATCCCTTGAGCATGTTTATGCGATAACTCTTCTAAAATCACCTCCGCAAAAGCACCTCCTAAATGTGGATCCGATCCGCTTCCTAATTCATCAATAAAAAACAGGGTCTTACCATTGGCGTTTTCAATGAAGTACTTCATGTGGGTCAAATGACTACTATACGTACTTAATTCGAAAGCTAAATTTTGGGTGTCGCCTAGTTGAATGAACAATTGCTTGTAAATACCCATTTGGGAATCAGGATGCACAGGTATCAATAAACCAGACTGAAGCATCACTTGATTTAAACCTAGGGTTTTCATGGACACCGTCTTACCACCTGCGTTGGGTCCACTGATAATCAAAATCCTTGCTTCATCATCCAACTCTAAGTTGACAGGAATTGTTTTTTTACCTGATGCCTTATTGTACATATACAATAAAGGATGGTATGCTTGGATTAAATGGGATGTAGCTTTATTTTCTACCACTGGCATATGTGCATTCATATCAATGGCCAATAAAGCCTTTGCTTTGATAAAATCATATAGCCCAACAATGTGCAAATACCCCATCAATAAACTAGAATAGGGCGCAAGTTGAGAAGTCAATAGTCTTAAAACTCTTTGTACCTCTTTGGTTTCATCCTGTTCTAAACTGAATAATTCATTGTTCAATTCTATGGTTTCTTCCGGTTCAATGAAAGCTGTTTTTCTGCTATCACTTTCTCCATGTAAAAATCCTTTGACTTGTCTTTTATATTCAGAAAACACTGCAACGACACGTCGACCATTGCTAAAACTCTCGTCTATATCAGCTGTGTAGCCAGACTTGGCCAATCGCCCAAGCACTTTCTCAAATATGCGTCTTAATTCTTGTCTTTTTTTATACAATTGAGCCCGGATCTTGGCCAAGTCTTCGGATGCATTGTCTTTGACTAAACCTCGATCGTCAATCACTTCGTCAATGGATTCGATAATTGTTTTTTCAAAATAACTTTCAGCAATGACTAAATATAAATGACTGTAAGCGGCTTGTCGTTCTGCATCAAACCATTTGAATATTTGACCCAAATGGTCTACCAATTTACGCACCAACAACCATTGCTCCCCTGTCAATTGTGCTCCAGGGATCCCCAATAATTTTACGTCTTTTCTAATATCTAATATAAAATCACTTGGAAAGTATTGATTGGCCTGCTTAATAAACTGGTATTCCTGCGTTTGCTTTAAAGTAATTTGGATATAATTCAAATGCGTATGTATCCGCATCGCCTCCACCTGCTCTTTTCCAATAGTGGATTGACAGTAATTCAATAAAATTGTTTTGATTTTATCAAATTCTAATTGGGAAAGGGCGTTGTCTGGATATACTCTCATGGGCTAAATAGGCACAAATTTAGTTAAATAAACATTAACAGCGAGAGAACAAATTGCCCTTTGATTTGTTGTATTTTTAAGTATCCAACTAATATGAAAACAACCAAACATATCACAGCCCTTTTATTAAGCGTTATTTCGCTCTATGCCTGTGCTCAATCCCCTAAAAAACAATCCAAACCGCAAAAAATCAACATGGAAAATACACAAACAATTACCTTAGGCTCCGGCTGTTTTTGGTGTACAGAAGCGATCTACCAACGTTTAGATGGCGTGGTTAAAGTCACCAGCGGATACAGTGGAGGACATGTTGACAATCCCACTTACGAGCAAGTTTGCGACAAAACCACTGGACATGCCGAGGTTTGCCAGATTGTCTTTGACACCACTAAGATCAGTTTAGACGATATTTTATCTGTTTTCTGGAAAACACATGACCCCACTACACCCAATCAACAAGGAAATGATGTGGGTCCACAATACAGATCTGCTGTTTTCTACCACAATGAACAACAAAAAGAATTGGCGCTTCAATACATAAAAGCCTTAGATGCCAGTAAGGCTTGGGATAAACCAATCATCACCGAAGTAACCGCATTCTCAAAATTTTATGCTGCGGAATCTTATCATCAGAACTACTACAACAATAATACCAATCAAGGATATTGCAGGTATGTGATTGGGCCAAAATTGGATAAATTTGAAAAAGTATTTAAGGAGAAGTTGAAAAAAGAAGAAGAATAGACGCTCGGATACCTCTATATATAATTCAAAGATCAGATTTGAGGAGAATATTTTAACTTAGGGATTCAATTATTTGAATCCCTAATCTTTTTATATGAAAAAAGTCCTTTTTTATTTAACACTATCCCTTCTGTGCAGTGAAAATTTCGCTCAACCTTTAGTGAATGAAACAGATGTGTTAAGAGGTAGTTTAAATGAAAACAGAGATTGGTTTGATATTAAAAGATATGTGATTGATGTCACCCCTAACTATGAAGCCAAATCTATTGTGGGCATCGTTAGCTGGAAGGCAACGGCCGTAAAGCCTTCAAAGCAAATTCAAATAGATCTGCAAGCACCATTGATTATTGATAGTATTTTGTTGTGGTCAAATTTAAAAGATAGTTTAAGCACAGTTCGTTTAGCATTCACAAGATCCAATAATATTGCGCTTGCACAACTAGATAAGTCTATCTCAAAAGGACAACAATTTGGCATCACCATATTTTACCATGGTGTTCCTAAGGAAGCCATCAGACCACCTTGGGATGGTGGATGGATTTGGAAAAAAGACGCAAATGGTCAACCTTGGATGTCAGTAGCTTGTCAGGGATTAGGTGCGTCTGTTTGGTACCCTTGTAAAGATCATCAATCGGATGAGCCAGAAGAAGGCGCTTCATTGACCATCCAACTTCCTAAAGACAAAAATCTCATTGCCATTGGCAATGGCAGACCAGCAATTGAACAAAACACAGTTCAAATTGGCAACACCAACCGATTCACTTGGCAGGTGCGCAATCCCATCAACAATTACAATATCGTTCCTTATATTGGAGATTATGTAGGTTGGAAAGAAACCTATAAAGGATTAAAAGGCAATTTGGATATTCACTATTGGGCGCTAAGATCCGATTCGGCAAAAGCTGCTGAACAATTTAAGCAAGTACCTAAAATGTTTGAAGCATTTGAATATTGGTTTGGCCCTTATCCATTTTACGAAGACGGATACCAATTGGTTCAGAGTCCACACTTAGGAATGGAACACCAATCTGCAGTTGCTTATGGTAATCAATTTAAAAATGGCTACCTAGGTAGAGATTTATCTGGATCTGGCTGGGGACTAAAATGGGATTTTATTATTGTACACGAAAGTGGCCATGAATGGTTTGCCAATAATATTACCACCAAAGACATCGCAGATATGTGGGTTCACGAAGGATTTACAAATTATTCAGAAACCTTATTCACGGAATATTTTTACGGAAAAAAAGCGGG
Source organism: Sediminibacterium ginsengisoli (assembly GCA_943324415.2). Lineage (GTDB taxonomy): Bacteria > Bacteroidota > Bacteroidia > Chitinophagales > Chitinophagaceae > Sediminibacterium > Sediminibacterium ginsengisoli_C. The sequence continues at coordinate 3,835 of CALPLN020000118.1, forward strand.
CAATGAATACAATTATGGTATCCGTAGAAATATTAAAAACGATATCCCTGTAATCGGACAATATGGAGTGAATCAAGAAGGTAGTGGTGATATGTATCCAAAAGGATCTTCTTTATTGCATACCATTCGTCATGCCATCAACAATGATAGCTTGTTTAGAAGTATTTTAATAGGATTAAACGCACAGTTTTATCATCAAACAGTGACCACTGAGCAAGTTGAAAACTATATCTCTCTTCGCGCAAATTTTGGTTTTCAAAAAGTATTTGATCAGTATTTAAGAACCATTCAAATACCTGTTTTGAGTTATCACTATAATGAAAAAGAAAAAATATTTACTTACGAATGGAAGGACTGTGTAACAGGATTTAACCTCCCTTTACACTTTAATTATTTAGGTAAAAATTATAGCTTCATGCCAATGGACTATCAGCCTCAACAACGCTTAATTCAAGAACCGAATTTTAACTTACAAGATTTTGTAAAAACAATTGAAAGCCAATATTATATAAGGCTGGCACAGGTGAACTAGTTTTTTATTACCCTACCTAAACTATACAATCGTTTTTGCCAATAAGGTTCAGATAAATCACTAATGGTGACCCCTTGGCTGGTAGAAGCATGCGCGAATTTATTGTTGGTCATGTAGATACCCACATGTGAAATAGATCGACTGCCATCTGTTTTAAAGAAGATTAAATCCCCTTCTTTTAAATCAGACCAATCTATTTTTTCACTTTGCTCGTATTGTTCTGCTGCAGTTCTTTTAAGACTGGTATTGTAAATGGAATTCATCACATCCAACGTAAAATAAGAACAATCCACTCCCCTTTTACTTGAACCACCTAAAGCATAAGGCGTCCCCCACCATTCGTCGATTTTTTGTAGTAAAGGAATATTGTTGATTTCTTCTACAGCGATGTCCATTTGAATAGAATACTTCAATTGCAACCAATTGGCCTTCTCTAGATCTGTTAAATTATCCGGCATTTTATCCGCACGTTCTGTTCTAGCTAAAACTGGTTCTGCTTCTAAAGCATCGGATGCTTTTTTGAGGTAGACCCTCCCTGGCTTGACAGAAATATTATCTAAAAATTCAATGGCTTCGTTGTCAGTTGATGGAATCGCAGCTATGGCAGGCAGGTTTCTTTTAGGCCTTGGCTTAACCTGAGTCGATTTTGCTTTGATTGACTGACTCAAATTGGACATAGTTGTACAACTAGTCAAAGTCATGGTCAATAATAACAGTCCAATAATAGATAAAGTCCCTTTTTGCATCACTGGCAAGATAAGCCAAGAACCTTAAAATTGGTTCAAAATGAATTATTTTAACCCTTTTTTGTGGAAAATTAAGCCCGCTCAAGCCCCCCTTTTTTACGATATTTGTGCCTTATCCCGATATCCAAAATGCCCAAATTTTCACATTTACACGTACATACTCAATATTCTTTACTAGATGGTGCTGCCTCTATTGACGGTTTGTATAAAAAAGCCATCAAAGATGAAATGCCTGCGCTCGCTATCACCGATCACGGGAATATGTTTGGCGCATTTAATTTCGTGAGTCAGGCATGGAAGAATACAAAAGTGGTTGGAAAAGATGCCAACGGAAAAGACATTCTAGCACCCACTGTAAAACCAATTGTGGGTTGCGAATTTTATGTGGTGAAAGACAGGCATATTAAACAATTTACAAAGGAACATAAGGATGATCGTTTTCACCAAGTGTTGTTGGCCAAGAATGCTGTAGGTTATCAAAATTTAATCAAGTTGACCTCTTTAGGCTATATCGAAGGGATGTATAGTAAATATCCGAGAATTGATAAAGAACTCATTGAAAAATACCATGAGGGTATCATTGCCACTACTTGTTGTATTGGTGCGCATGTGCCTCAAGCCATTTTAAGAGACGGAGAAGAAGCTGCAGAAAAAGAATTTAAATGGTGGCTAGATTTATTTGGCGAAGATTATTATATCGAAATTCAAAGACATCAGATTCCAGAACAAGAAATCATTAACAATACCTTACTTAAGTTTTCTAAAAAACATAAGGTAGATGTGATTGCGACCAATGACAGTCACTATATCAATGAAGATGACGCCAATGCGCATGATATCTTATTATGTATCAATACTGGAGAGAAAC
>CALPLN020000119.1 GCA_943324415.2 Sediminibacterium ginsengisoli
ACCTGTTCCTGCACTATCAATGGTATACAATAATGGAGTCGGTGTTTTTTGAATGATCTCCGACCATTTACTTGATGTACCATATCCACCCAGACTCATTTTTTTAGTCGCATCATACCTACCCACCATATCCATATTCACCATGTAATTGAAACTAGTTTTAAGAGTAGGATTTTCTAGCCAATACTTACTTCCTATCAAGCCTAGCTCTTCTGCAGAAAAATGAATGATCAAATAATTATTTTTATTGTACTCCTCTCCTTGCTTAGAAACTTTTTTTAATACTTTAGCCAATTCGATCAAAGCCGCAGTACCACTGGCATTGTCGTCTGCGCCATTTCGGATATCTCCATTGATATCTAAGGCGTTTTTATCTTGGTTATACCCCAAATGATCTAAATGCGCACCTAACACCACCGTATGCGCAGCTTTGTTGTCAATAAAGGCAATCACATTTTTAGCCACTCTTTTTTGACTTGATAAAATCAAATTTGCATCTATATCAAATGTACCTAATGCGTCATTGAAGTATTTTTTAAATCCATCTTTTGTAATATACACAACTGGTATTGCAAGTGCTTTACTAGTATCGAACTTATTAAACTGCAAATTATCTACTAAGCTGCCACTATTATATAAAAACAAGGCTTTTGCCTTTTTATCATGCATTGCATTGGTCGTTTGTTTGATCCAATCTTGTAAATCAAAATGCGGATTGCTTTGTTGTTCTTCTAACAGTTCTTGCAAATCCTTAAACCAAACCTGTTCAGCTTCTTCTAAAGCAAGGGTTGACTTTGTTGTAAATTGGCTTTTCATTCCTGTAGATACAGTGAAAAAGTCGGTGCCAAACTGCATTGCTTGCGCATTGATTTTCAAAAATGCCAGCTCGTCCCACTGCTTTCCTTCATTGATTGGGAAAGATTGAAGATACCCTTGTTCTCCCATTGGTTGAATGCCCGCGGCTTCGTATTGCGCCATGATATATGCTACTGCCTTTTGCTCCCCCAAACTTCCTGCACGACGGCCTTCTAGCACATCACTTGCCAAATATTGAACATGCAATTTTAAGTTTTTGATCAACTGGCGATCCAACTTATTTTGCTTTTGAGCTTGCCCAATAAAAGAGACCAAGAGGAGTAAACAGACACTGATTTGACGCATAAAACTAATTTGAAACTCAAAATTAAGCAATGGAGCTTAGTTTAGTTGCCTATTCCACTAAAAACTGCTAAAAGTCATGTTAATTAAGCTGTTTCAATTTCTAATTTCGTAAGCCCTAGCTAGGCTTAATGGCTAGCTTTGCGACCAATCGTGAAAGCAGGTATACATATCGCCTTAGTGGGTAATCCCAATAGTGGAAAAAGTTCGCTTTTTAATGCCCTAACCGGTTTGCAACAAAAAGTAGGCAATTTTCCGGGTGTGACGGTAGATAAGAAAACCGGAGACCTAAAAATTGGCAGCCATCAAAGTACCTTGATAGACCTACCGGGCACCTATAGTTTTTACCCCAAAAGAGAGGATGAGTGGGTGGCCTACCGCGTGTTAATGGGGGTAGACGAAGAGGTTAAAACAGATGTGATTTTGTTGGTAGCAGATGCCAGTAATTTAAAAAGGAATTTGCTTTTTTGTAGTCAAATCATTGACTTAAAAATTCCTGTGGTATTGGCACTCACTATGAATGATCTTGCGCAGAAAAAAGGGATTAAAATTGATATCGCTGGATTACAATCCGATTTAGGTATTCCTGTTGTGGCTGTTGATGCTAGAAAAAATAAAGGATTAATTGAGTTAAAGAAAATATTGGCGCAGATCATTGAAACACCCCGTTCAAGAAATCAAGAAAGTTTTATAGACAATAAAAATCTTGCGCCTAAAGCCATTGATGCGTTTAAGAAAACATATCCAACCCATAGTGACTATGCTGCTTTACACTATTTAATGCATCATGAAACTTTTCCATTGGACAAAGAAATGCAGGAGAATATTGAGCAGATAGAAATTGAAAACGATTTTAACCATACTAAAACACAGGCCCAGGAGATCTTACAGCGATACCATCGTATTCAGGAGCTAATGAAAAAATGGGTTACAGAACCTGATCCTAGTGCTAAGAAGAAAAGAACAGATCGATTAGACAATATTTTTTTACATCGTGTAGGAGGATATCTTATTTTACTCAGCGTATTATTTTTATTATTTCAATCGGTATTTTGGATGGCTTCCTTTCCAATGGATGGCATCGAATGGATCTTCACCAATATCACCACGTATTTAAATCAAGTATTGCCGGAATCATGGTGGCAGGATTTATTGGTAAACGGTTTGGTTGCAGGCATTGGGGGGATTGTGATTTTTGTACCGCAGATTATGATCTTATTTGGTCTCATCACTTTACTCGAAGACACGGGCTATATGGCAAGGATTAGTTTCTTGAGTGATAAGCTCATGCGTAAAGTAGGATTAAATGGCAAGAGTGTCATGCCGATGATTAGTGGGTTTGCTTGTGCGGTTCCTGCCATCATGAGTGCAAGAAATATTGAAAATAAAAAGGAACGTTTATTGACCATTTTGGTAACTCCTTTTATGAGTTGTAGCGCAAGATTACCGGTATATACGATACTGATTTCATTGGTGATTGACGAACGTATGTATTTTGGATTTTTAAGTTTACAAGGTTTAGTGATGATGGCACTTTATTTACTAGGCATCGTTATGGCGCTATTGGCAAGCTTTATACTTAAGTTTTTTATCAAGATCAAAGAGAAGAGTTATTTTATTTTAGAATTACCTGTTTATCGTGCACCACGTTGGGGTAATGTGGGTATGACTATGATCCAGAAGGCAAAAATATTTGTGGTAGATGCAGGTAAAGTGATTATCGTAATTAGTTTGTTGTTGTGGTTCTTAAGTTCTTATGGCCCAGGTAAAAAAATGCAGACACTAGAAACTCAATACACATTGGCTGTTCAAAATAATCCAACGCAACAAGCCCAATTGGAAAAACAATACCACACTGATAAACTCGCCAACTCCTACGCTGGCTTATTGGGTAAACAAATTGAACCAATGATTAAACCATTGGGTTACGATTGGAAGATTGGCATCGCACTCATCACGTCATTCGCTGCAAGAGAGGTATTTGTAGGCACGATGGCTACCTTATATAGTGTAGAGGAGGATGACAATAGTAGTTTAAGAGAGAAATTACGCGCTTCTGTTTGGCCTGATGGTAAACCTGTATATAGTTTAGCGACTGCCCTTTCCTTGATGGTCTTTTATGTATTGGCAATGCAATGTATGAGTACACTCGCTATTGTAAAAAGAGAAACAGGTTCTTGGAAATGGCCTACTATTCAATTTTTTATGATGACAGGGCTAGCTTATTTTACGAGCTGGGGGGTGTATGTATTGTTTAAGTAATCACTATAATCCATAATTACCTTTGAGTGCATTGTAGTTTTTTACAATCTCGGCAGTAGACAAACACCTTTTATAAATCAAAACCGGACCAATATCCCCTAGCCAATAATTATCGCCTTTGCCAACAAATTCTTCTAATGAAGTTAGATATTGAGACAAAGGCAAAGCACTTGTACCAACCAGGTTTCCATTTAAATAATATCTAGTTGTAGTGGCATCTTGAGTCATCGCTAAAATCATCCATTGATTCGTACTAATTGGAATGACATCACTCATAGTTCCATTTGATCCTGCAGAAAAGTGCATCTGATAGACTGATCCATTATTATAAATATAAAAATTAAAGTTTCTTTTTGTGCCATCCTCCGGATTGCCCATTAGAGCTCTAAATCTGTTTGTGCCAAAATTTACATCCATCCTAGCGACAATCATAATAGTCTTTCCGGTATAGGGTGTATTGAACTTGGAAGAAGCAATTGAGATATAATTATCTACATTCCCATTGAATGTAAATCTTTTGGGATTGCTATTAAAAATAGGACCAGTTGCTGAAAGTGTACCGTTGTTTGTATTTAAACTAATGTCATTGACTGTCAACCCTGTTCCATTATAAGATCGTTTAACGGCAGGATCCAAATACAACAACAAACCTTCCGTTACCACAGTTGTATTTAATTTGCCAAAAACAAAATTACTAGTCGTTGAACTTAAGGAGAAATTAGTTAATGCTGTATTGTAAGTCAATGTCTCGTCAAAGAGTGTGGTAATACTTGTATTGTTACCATTGGGAATACCCTGATTGCATTTAAAATAAGCAACCAAACCTGCCTCATCCCCATTTAACTCCTTATTCATATTGGCAACAATTTGGGCCTGCGTTCTGACTGTATTCCAAAATCTAATATCATCTAGGCTGCCATTAAAATAATTCACTGCGGTTTGCATCCCCCCTAAACGAACAAAACTAGGTGCCGATAATGAACCAAGATTACTACAAGTACCTGTTATATCCAATGCGCCATCAATATAAATTGCCAAAGCACCTGTTGCTTTAGTTCTTGTTACAGCGATATGTTTCCAGCTACCATCATTGATTATAGCATTACTTATAATACTATAATCTGTATTGCCTACACCAAATGCTAATTTTGAACCATTTAAGGATGTGCCAAAATCATTGTTACCTCCACCTACTTCTGCATCCACAATACCTACACCACTATACCACATGCCACCTGAAGTGCCAGTCTGTGTTGTCTTGACCCAATATTCAATCGTAAAATCATCCGTCACAGGCCTTGTAACATTTACATAATTATTGACCCCATTAAAATTTAAGGCATTGGCATATTTTAATGCATAATTAGATGCTTGATATGGAGAAGAAAACAATTGTGCACTTGCTGTTTGAATATGCAGGTATGCAAAAAATAAAAAATAAAATGAAAGCAGTTTAAACATGTAAATAAGATTTACGCTACTAAAAATGAACGTAATAATTCATCAAGCATTCAATTGAAATTATTGTTTTGTGTTAGTAGATACCAAATAGTATTGGCCAGTAGAATAATTACTTGTTAGGTCGTTAAAATCAATGTCTGTTAAACTATATGGATTAGGAAAAACATTCCCACCTAATAATCCATTTAACCCATAATCGCCATTAGGCTCTCCATAGGCATTATCCCTCAGCCACCATTTACCACCATCCTTCACCCTCCAATCTGGTGCATTGTCTGTTCCTCCATAAGCACTATGACGCATTACTTTATTGGTATAATTACCCCCTGTTGTCGTAGTTGTTCGGTATACACCATAAGCAGTTTGGAAAAAGCTTGCATAGTTTCCAGATCCAACTTTACTACTACCTCTAGCAATACCTGCTAAAACAGCATTGGACATTGCTTTCCAGTGATTTTTACTTCTAGGCATCACTAAATCTAATCCTAGTGTAGTTCCTCCATTGGTTTCAGTCACAGTCGTCACTTCTGGTCCGGCAGTAATAAAATAAAAATCGTACCCTCCACCATCTTCCGTCATATCAACATACATTTCTAACGCACTAGGCATACTAGCTGATTTAATCCAATACCATCCCGATGCTAAATTTGGAAAATCCGCATGTAATTGCTGTCCTGAAATTGCTGCAGTAGCCGCAGATGCGCCATCTTTTCTGAGTGTAGTAAATTTCACATTCGGTCCATAATAAGTATAGCTGCCAACAGTAATATAAGTCCTTATATAATACGTTGTACCTCCAGTTAATCCAGTTAGATCGGCGGTAAGGCTGCCAGTAGTAGTAGCGCCATCAATCACTTTATTATTCCCAATGGTTGGATTCAATGTTGTATTCCAACAAACGCCTCTTTGAATGATATTTGAAAAACTAGTTGGGATTACAGCAGTATATCTTGCCGAATTATTCGTAACCAATGAAATGATACCGCCACTAATTTTAGGAATAGGGACTTTACCCTG